>CAZLTR010000119.1:0-10823 GCA_964562415.1 uncultured Hyunsoonleella sp.
CAACTCATTGCTGTTAAGCATAGAGATTGTTCCTTGTATGCCATTAATCTCTTCATAAGTAAGTTTGGCTAATAATATAGGGTCCATAACTTTAAAAGCAGGTAAAGAAAATTTAAATTGTTCTACCATATGTGTTTCTGGGTTGATGTATAATACATAAATATCATTCTCTACTTTACCAGTTACTTTTGGGTCGTAAGTTAAAAGAAGTTTATCATAGGTTTTTCCATCTAAAACCTCTTGACCTTCGTATTTATAAATCGTACCAGGATCTCCTAATTTAAACATCATTGTAAACCACATGTAATTGGCCTGACGTAAAAATTGACCAACACCTACAATAGCAGGGTCTTCTACCGCACCACCATTGTTATAAACAAATGCTTTTTCACCATCATAAAATTGAATAACATCACCTTTAAGTTGCGGCGCAACGTTAACTTCGTGTGCGGTGTATTTGGCCCATGAGGCTTCATTGCTAAAAATATAACGTTCTGTAGAAATATCTTTTTTACCATCGGGTTGAACATAACTGTAATCGTAAGACACATCCTTTAAAGCTTTTAAGTTATCAAAGCCTCCTGTCGCCTCTGCAATAGCGGCAATCATAGTTTGTGGAGATTTGGTATCGTAGATAATTTTAGGCTTAACAGGATTTTCTGGCGCTTCTTCGGCAACAACAGTTGGTTGGGCTTCAGTAGTCTTTTGGTCTTTACAGCTTTGTAAACAGTACGTTACTGTTAAAAGTGTTGCTGCTAGAACTAATCTGGATTTTAAGTAAGTCATCTTGGCTTAGGTTATTAATTTAGTGTTAAATATATTAAGTCGTACCTAAGTTATATAACCTTACATAACTATTTAAAATTTAATGCTGTTAGTTAATTTATATTTTTTGAAAACTGTTAATTTTTAGTGTTTAAATGTTGAATGCGTTGCAATAGAGTAGGGTGTGAATAATGCATAAAAACATAAGCTGGATGAGGAGTAAGATTGCTCAAACTGTTTTTAGAGAGCTTTTTTAAAGCCGTGATAAGTGGTGCTGCCTCATAAGTGTTTTTGGCATAATTATCTGCTTGATATTCGAATTTTCTAGAAAAAACATTCATAATTAAGCCTGTGACTTCAGAAATAGGCGCATACAATAGCCCAAAAGCTACTAGACCAATATGAAAACTTGGTATGTTAACTCCCAAAGCATTTGATAGTAATGGATTCGAAATAAAAAGTGATAAAATATACAACGTAAGTCCTGTAAGCATTATGGAGGAACATAAATTAAAGATGATATGTTTTTTTTTGTAGTGCCCTACTTCGTGAGCTAAGACAGCAACAATTTCATCGTCATTTAAATCTTGTATTAAAGTGTCGTAAAGTGTAACGCGCTTTTCACTACCAAACCCAGAAAAATAAGCATTAGCTTTAGTGCTGCGTTTGGAACCGTCTATTACAAAAATTTTGTCTAATTTAAACCCAACAGTTTTAGCATATGTCGCGATCTTATCACGTAAAGGCCCTTCTTCTAAAGGGGTTTGTTTGTTAAAAAGAGGAACAATTAATTTCGAATAAAACATATTCATAAATAAAGAAAATACAGCAATTAGCCCCCAAGCATACAGCCAGAAATGCGTTCCAGAAATTTGGTAAAACCAAAGAATGAGCGTTAAAATACCTCCTCCTACGATACTCATTATGAACCAACCTTTAATTTTATCTAAAAAGAACGTTTTTTTAGAGGTTTTGTTAAAACCATATTGCGTTTCAATAACAAAAGTACTATAGTAAGCAAAAGGTGTCGTTAAAAGATCACTTCCAATCATGATAATACCAAAGAAAATTAAAGCAATTATAATAGGATTACTGCTATAGCCTCTAGCTAGGTTGTCAACATAAGCAAAACCATTTAAGCTTATAAATACAATAGTGAGAATTAAGGAAAATGTAGCTGTTAAGATGCCAAATTTGTACTTAGTAGCTTTGTAATTTTGGGATTTTTTATAAGCTTCGGCATCGTATACATCCTCTAAAACTTCGGGTAATGCATCATTAAAATGTTTAGCGTTTAAAAAGTCTATAATTTTATTAATACTAAAACTACCAATAATAATACCAAGTATGTAATAAAAAAGTGTTGCTGCTGTCATAGAAATTAAGGGGTTGAGAAACGTTAGGTTGCGGTATTAAGTATTCGATTTAATTAAAATTACGTTGCCGTTTGGCTTCAAAAATAAGTATGCCTGCGGCTACGGAAACATTCATAGAGTCTATGGCACCTTGCATAGGGATAATGATATTTTGAGAGGCATGATCTAACCATTGCGCACTTAAGCCTGTGGCTTCAGTACCTACTACAATAGCGCTAGCTTTAGAAAAATCTTGCGTGTCATAACAGACCGATGCTTGTAAAGCGGCGCAATAAATGTTGATGCGCCTTGCTTTTAAAAAAGCTATAATGGCTTCAGTTGTACCTGTAGCAATAGTGTTTGTAAAAACACATCCCACACTAGAACGAATTATATTAGGATTGTATAGGTCGGTTTTAGGATTGGCTATAATCACAGCATCGACACGAGCGGCATCAGCCGTTCTTAAAATAGCACCAATATTTCCTGGTTTTTCGGGGGCTTCGGCAACTAAAATAAGGGGATGTTCTGTTTTAAATTTTAAATCTTCTAAAGCTGTAGATCTAGAGGTTGCTACAGCAAGAAGACCTTCTGTAGTATCACGATACGCTAACTTTTGGTATACCTCTTTAGAAATTTCAATACAAGTTATAGTGGTGTTTAGCAAGGCCTCTACCTGTTCTAAAGTAAATAGTTTTGGGTAAAATAGAAGTGTTTCTATGGTATAATTGCCCTTAATAGCCAGTTCTATTTCTCGCTGCCCTTCAATTAAAAAACGACCATTTTTTTTGCGGACTCTGGATTTGTCTCTTAATTGTATCAACTCCTTAACAAAGGGGTTTTGTATGCTTATAATGTGCTTCATAAATTGGCGCAAAAATACTATTTTAAAGTCAGAGCTAGTCTTATAAAGGGTGTGTTTCTAAATAATTTACCAGCAAGGCAACGACATAATTGTAACTCTCAATACCTTTAGATTGGTTGTTAGCTTTTAAAAAATTACCATATAATTTTTTAAATAGAGGCTCTAAAGGGTTTTCATGCAGTTTCCAAAATTGACGTGATGTTTCGTAATTTTTTAAAATTCCTTTGTTGATATCTGCAGTTAAATCTTCAAAAATACAAGGGTCACGATAGTAAATTTCATTTAAACAAAATCGTAATCCAAAGGTAAGGCCACAGTATTTAATATGGGCGTCTTTAGAGCTAGAAGTAGCCATAAAACCTATAAAATTAGCTTCGTTTTCGGCGGCATAACCCAATTGATGCGCTATTTCATGAGCAGCTGTTGTTGGGAATTTATAGAGCGGGATTAAAGTATTTACTTGGGCCTCGTTAGTAAGAGGGTTAAGGTAACCACTAAATCCCATATAGCTTAGAGGAGTACTAAATAAAGAACATTTCGTGCTTTTTGGGGTGTATTCTAAATGCGGAAATTTGGATGTAAGATTTTCATAAGCTTTAGGGATATGTTGAAATATAGAAGCCCTATCATAAGGAACTTGAACTGGTATAGAATCGTGCTTTACTATGTTGAGATGAAGAGCATTAGAATGGGTAATAAGTGTTTCTGTTAAAGAAACAAGTTGAGAAGTTGTGTATTTTGAGCTTAAATTTAGGTTTTTATGAAGGGGTAAGCGGTAATAATTAAATCCCCAAAATAAATGAAACGCAAAATAAATAAGAGCTACAGCCGCAAAAATATCTACAATCCAGTTTTTTAGATCTGTTTTAATGCGTTTTCGGTATTTTAGAAGCCACCAAAGGCTATATATAATAGCAAGAGCATAAATAATATCTCCAAACGAAAAAGGGAGCCAACCGAGTACAAAACGAAATGTTTTAGAAATATAAGGATATAGGCCCTCACTATAGTAGCGTTCTACAAATTTAGGGTGCTGTGATAATAGTTTGATACAGATGATTTGTGGGACAAGACTTAGGGCAAGTATTAACTTTTTTTGATGTAGCATATGTCAAAAATAGTAAAATAAGTCTTTCTGGATTGTGAAAGAGAATGGCTTTAATTAAAAAACGCAGAGATAATAACATTAAATTACCATATGCGTTATGAGATTAACAAGACGGTTAAAAACTAACTTTAGTTGCAAATACTTTGACGTGATAAAAGAATTGAAATAAGAATTCTTTACTAAATTAGCAGGTACTAAAAATAGATTCATGACTCAAGACATAAAATCATTAGAGCCTCGTGCGCTTTGGACTAATTTTGCAAATTTAAATGCGGTGCCAAGACCTTCTAAAAAGGAAGACCGTGTTATCGCATTTATAAAAGGGTTTGGAGAAAGCTTAGATTTAGAGACCGTTGTAGATAAAGTAGGTAATGTAATTATTAGGAAGCCAGCAACGCCTGGTATGGAAGATAGAACGCCAATTGTAATGCAGTCTCATTTAGATATGGTACACCAAAAAAATGCAGATACTGTATTTGATTTTGACACCCAAGGCATTGAGATGTATGTAGACGGCGATTGGGTTAAAGCAAAAGGCACAACGCTAGGAGCAGATAATGGTTTAGGGGTCGCTACAATTATGGCAGTATTAGAAAGTACAGATATAGCACACCCTGCTTTAGAAGCACTATTTACTGTAGACGAAGAAACAGGCATGACAGGAGCTATGGGCTTAAAAGCAGGTGTATTAAAAGGAGGTATCCTGTTAAACTTAGATACAGAAGAAGATAATGAAATAGGAGTAGGGTGTGCTGGAGGCATTGATGTAACAGCAACAAGATCCTATAAAGAAGAAGAAACCCCAGAGTTTAAAATAGGTTTTGAAATTGCAGTAACAGGGTTGCAAGGTGGTCATTCTGGAATGCAAATTCATGAAGGTTTGGGTAATGCCAACAAAATAATGAACCGTTTAGTATTCGACGGTTTTCAAAATTTTGGCTTGCGTATTTCCGAGATTAATGGAGGTAGTTTGCGAAACGCTATTCCTAGAGAAAGTTTCGCTGTTGTTGCCATAGATGCTATGCATGAAGATGCATTTTTGTTAGAAACGAATTTATTAACAAATACTATTAAAAAAGAGCTTCGTACTATGGAACCCGATTTAACAATTGCAGTATCCAAAATAGAAACGCCTAAAACAATTATGGATTTGGGAGTGCAAGAAGGGTTTACACGAGCACTATATGCGGCATTAAATGGAGTTTACGCGATGAGTGCAGATATTCCAAATTTGGTAGAAACGTCTAATAATATAGCCCGTGTTGTACTAAAAGATGGTGCTTTAATGGTGGGCTGTTTAACACGATCTTCTGTAGAAAGTGCTAAAATGGATTTGGCCAATACACTTCGTGCTACTTTTGAATTAACAGGCTGTGAAGTGGAGTTTTCTGGAGATTACCCAGGATGGACTCCTAATATGGAGTCGCCTATTTTAAAAGTAATGGCAGCCATTTATGAAGATTTGAATGGAGAAAAGCCACATGTTGCAGCATGTCATGCGGGCTTAGAATGCGGGATTTTAGGACAAAATTATCCCGAAATGGACATGATTAGTTTTGGCCCTAATATAAAAGGTGCGCACTCTCCAGAGGAACGCGCACAGATTTCTTCAGTTCAAAAATATTGGACGTTTGTTGTGCAGGTTTTACAGCAAATTCCAAAAGCATGATATAATGATTTAAGAAGAAGAGGATGGCACATTTTTTTAATAGGATAGCTATTTAAAAAGCTCATTATTGTAGTAAGTCAACGCTAAGGGCTTCCAGTTTGATATTAGATACCAGTTCTAATTTATTTTGAATGAACAGTTGGTCAAGGGCATTTAAACTCGCGTTTGGAGAGGTAGGTTTGTAATTGTTATAATCTTGAAAGGTGATTCCATTACAAGTGGTTTTACGGGAAGTTGCTCTAAAGCGTAGACCGCCTCCATTAGTTTGATAGGCATATGCTATGTAATCTAAACTGAAGTTTGTTTTGTCAAACCAATACATAAAGCGGTCTTCGAAATCTTCACCGCCGCCTTCTTCGGTGAAGGAAATGCCTATTTTATAATAGGTTTTTCCTTTGATAGTCATCTCATTTAAAAGTTCTTTCTTTATGGCAGCAGCCTCAAGACCATAAGGAAGCCAAGCAAAGTAGATAACACTATTTAAAGCGTTTGCATACGTTTTGGTCTCTGTACTAGAGAGTGCTACAAGACTATCGTTAATAAAACGTTTAAATGTAGTATTGTTTAGTATATCTATAGTTGTGATGCCGTCTTTTTTAATAATAGAAGTATGAGTGTACATCCCATGACGCCTTGTACTTGTATAGGATTTATTTCTAAAAGTGAATTTAACAGAGGCCTGGTTGCAGAGCCCAGAGCAATAAGAGTCAATAGCTTTGCTAATAATATCTTGGGCTGTCATGCTTTTTGTTGAAGACGCACAGGAAATAAATACAGTAAAACAAAGTATTAATGAAAAGTATTTCATGGTTATAGTGATGCGTTCTCAATTTAAAAATTTTTGAAGCGAAATACAAGAGTCAAAAATAGTGTTCTAGATTTAAAATGTAATAGACTTATTTATTGGGTGAATACCAAAATCATAAAAGTAGCATAGCCCAATACTAGAAAAAAACCTTTATATCGACTTATTTGCATTTGTTTAGGAATGAATATAAGAGGAAGCAATACTGCCGAAAATCCAAGCATCCAAAAGATGTCATTTGTAAGAATTTGAGATTCGGTAATATGAATAGGTTTAATAATAGAAGTTAAACCTAAGACAGAGGCAATATTAAAAATATTAGAACCTATAAGGTTTCCTAAAGAAATGGCCTTTTCTTGTTTAGCAGCAGCAATAACAGAGGCCGCTAGTTCTGGTACGCTGGTACCTATGGCAATAAGAGAAATACCTATGACGGCTTCACTAACACCAGCAGCACGAGCTATGGCTTTAGAACCATCCACAAGCCACTCACTACCAAAATAAAGTGCAGCTGCACCAATAAGCAACCAAATACTTATTCTAAAATTAGAAACATTTGCTAGTTTTTCATCGACCTCTTCAGAGATGGTATCTTTTTTCGCTTTGCGTATTATAACAACTAAAAATAGTATGAGGCCTATAAATAATAGACCGCCTTCTACAGCAGTTAAAATATGGTCGTTATTTAAAAAATAGTATAAAACAATAGAAAACAGGAACATGACTGGCCAGTTTAGTCTATAAAAGGAACGATCAACAGCAATAGGACCAACGAGGGCAGTTATACCTAGTACTAAACCTATATTAGCAATATTAGAACCAACTACATTATTTATAGCTATGGCAGGCGAGCCCGATAAGGCGGCTTGAAGGCTTACAAGTAATTCTGGAGCAGAAGTTGCAAAAGAGACCACCGTCATACCAATTACCATTTTAGAGATGTTAAACTTAAAGGATAGGGCAACAGAAGACCTTACTAAATATTCACCACCTATAACTAATAAAATAAAACCAAGGATTACCCAAAGTACACTCATATATTATATTTTTTGCGAAGATAAATTAAAGTTAAAAAGGAATCTTAAAAATAATCGTGATTTTAACATTGAAACTTAAATTTAGACTATTGAGAAATAACGATTCGTGTAAATCACAAAGTGCTATAAAATCATAGTTTTAGGGATTAGAGTTGCCTAGCCTTTAAAAAAGCAATTAAAAAACAACCTTCATTTGTTATGTTTTTTAAATAAAAACGTATTTATGGTTTAAAAAACGAACTTTTTATAAGTAAGTCACTTATAATTTAAAACTAAAACTGTGTTTTTACTGATAAATATATATGCAAATTCATCGATTTTTAATCGTTTAAGCTGTAGTTATATAGAGAATATATACCTTATAAAAACAATCTTAAAACCAGAAGAAAAATATGATGACATTTGCCAAGTTAGTAGTAGAAATAATCCTTTATTTTATTTCTATGCTCTAACATTAATTAAAGTAAAGCTTAGTCTAGAATAAGTTTTACTATTTTTGTTTTAACACGCAATGTTGGCATATGAAAAAACAAATTTTTAAATTCTTAGCAAAGGTTAATAAAGTTATTTTCCCCAGTTATTCGAAACAACAATTAAATATAGCAGAAGCTAGCACATTACAAATGCTAATTATTGGTTGGCGTTGGTATGTGACTAAACACGCGTTAGATTAAACCAATTTATGTTTTACTTTGGTAGTATAGACTTGTAAAGTATGTAAGTCCCGTGTGGGATTACATAGAACTATGTGTTCAAAATAAAGAGGGGTTTACCAGTGTAAAAACGTATAAAATGTATTTTGTTTAGAGTTTAATTCGGAAATATCTGTCAACTTAAATAAAAATTAATAAAATACACTTAAAACTACAGAAGTCTCAAAAAGGAAACAATTACAATAGTTTCTAAATTTCAAACAAAATAAATTCCTTAGTTTTGTAAGCTAACTAAAATAACTCAATTAAATTCTTATGGAATATTTAGAATTTGAATTACCTATAAAGGAGCTCGAAGATCAACTTCAAAAATGTAAAGTTATTGGAGAAGAAAGTGAAGTTGATGTAACAGAAACTTGCGAGCAAATAGAGAAAAAGTTAAAGGATACAACTACCGACATATATAAAAATTTAACACCGTGGCAGCGGGTACAACTATCAAGACACCCTAATAGACCTTACACTTTAGACTATATAAATGCTATTTGTGGAGATTCTTTTCTAGAACTTCATGGCGATAGAAGTTTTAAAGACGATAAGGCGATGATAGGAGGTCTGGGCAAGATTGGAGATCAAAGTTTTATGTTTATAGGACAGCAAAAAGGCTATAATACTAAAACACGACAGTATCGTAATTTTGGAATGGCTAACCCAGAAGGCTATCGAAAAGCATTGCGATTAATGAAATCTGCCGAAAAATTTGGCATTCCAGTAATATCACTTTTAGATACGCCTGGAGCCTATCCTGGTTTAGAAGCCGAGGAGCGTGGGCAAGGCGAAGCTATTGCACGTAATATCTTAGAAATGACACGTCTTAAAGTGCCAATAATTACTATAGTTATTGGAGAAGGTGCTTCTGGTGGTGCCTTAGGTATAGGCGTTGGTGATCGTGTTTTAATGTTAGAAAACACTTGGTATTCTGTAATATCACCAGAGTCGTGTTCTTCAATTTTGTGGCGCAGTTGGGAGTATAAAGAAACAGCAGCAGAAGCTTTAAAATTAACTGCAACAGATATGAAAAAGTTAAAGTTAATTGATGGCATTATTAAAGAACCTCTAGGTGGCGCTCATAGAGATAGAACCAAAACGTTTAAAACTATAGCCCATACCATTCAAAAACATTTTGCCGAATTAAAAAACTTATCACCAATCGATTTGGTAAACCAGCGTATGGAGAAATATTCCAAAATGGGGGTCTTTAAAGGATAAACGGTATCGTTTTATAGATAAGAAATCTGAAGCTGTAGTCTTCAGATTTTTTTTGTGGTTATTCACAATACTTTTAAGTTATTAACAGTTATTTTGTTAATGAAAGGATTCAAACTCAAGCTAATATTTAGCTATTTTCGCGACTATGAAACAACCAAACCAAGTTACTGGATATAAAGTAGATAAAAGTACTTTAATTAATCTCGAAAAGGGAAAAATCCCGCCGCAAGCAACAGATTTAGAGGAGGTTGTCTTAGGGGCAATGATGATTGATAAGAAGGGTGTAGATGAGGTTATCGATATTTTAAGTCCTGACGCGTTCTATAAAGAATCACATCAATTTATTTTCGAGTCTATTTTTCAGCTTTTTGAGGCCAGCGAACCTATAGATATTCTCACGGTTTCAACACAACTCAAAAAGAATGCGAGGTTAGAGGCTGTCGGGGGAGATTTTTATCTTATTTCTCTAACACAAAAAGTATCGTCTTCTGCGCATATCGAATTTCATGCACGTATTATACTTCAAAAGTTTATTCAGCGTAGTTTAATAAAAATATCAAATGAAATTATAGAAGAGTCGTACGACGAAACTAAAGATGTTTTTGATTTATTAGACAAAGCAGAGTCTAAACTGTATGAGGTGACTCAAGGTAATATTAAGAAATCTAGTGAAACCGCACAGGATTTAGTAATACAGGCCAAGAAAAAGATTGAAGAGATTTCTAATAAAGAAGGGTTAAGTGGTATTCCTACGGGCTTTCATAAATTAGACAAATTAACATCAGGATGGCAGCCTTCAGATTTAATTATCGTTGCAGCACGTCCTGGTATGGGTAAAACGGCCTTAACACTATCTATGGCCAGAAATATAGCTGTAGATCAAGGCATACCTGTCGCGTTTTTTTATTTTTAGATGGCCTCAGTAAAGTTTATCATGCGTTTAATATCTAGTGAAACAGGATTATCGTCTGAAAAACTAAGAACAGGGAAATTAGAAAAACACGAATGGGAGCAACTTAATGTTAAAGTTAAAGATTTAGAAAAAGCGCCTCTATTTATAGATGATACGCCATCACTTTCTATTTTTGATTTAAGAGCAAAAGCAAGACGTTTGTCTTCCCAGCATGGCATTAAGTTAATCATGATAGATTATTTGCAGTTAATGACAGGTGGGAGTAGTCATGCAGGAAATCGTGAGCAGGAAATATCTATGATTTCCAGAAACTTAAAAGCCTTAGCTAAAGAATTGAATGTGCCTGTTATTGCGCTGTCTCAACTGTCGCGTGCAGTAGAAACT
>CAZLTR010000120.1:0-10820 GCA_964562415.1 uncultured Hyunsoonleella sp.
TGCTATAGGTATTCGTTATGTTGGAGAAACCGTAGCTAAGAAATTAGCTAAACACTATAAATCTATAATACCTCTTATGGCTGCACCCCAGGAGGAACTCGAACAAGTAGATGAAATAGGGGTTAAAATCGCAGAAAGTGTAACGCTGTTTTTTGCTTCAGAAGCTAATAGAGCTATCATAGAACGCTTAAAGTCTTATGGCGTACAATTAAGTGTGAGCGAAGAAGAATTACAAGGGCAAACAGAGCTGTTAAAAGGACAATCTATTGTAGTTTCTGGTGTTTTTGAGCAAGTCTCTAGAACCGAGTTAAAACAACTTATAGAAACCCATGGGGGGAAGGTAAGCAGTTCCATATCTTCTAAAACCAGTTTTGTGGTAGCGGGCGACAAAATGGGACCAAGTAAAAAAGATAAAGCAGAGAAACTAGGTGTTTTATTACTTTCTGAAATTGAATTCTTACAAAAAGTTAATTTTTAACCGTGTTTTAATCGATAAAAGGTTATTTTTAACGATGAGTTGTTTGTGTTTTGTTATATTTGTCGCGTAAGAAGGATAAATTGTTATGCAAAATACTAAAATATTAGTCTTAGTTGTCTCTATACTGTATCTGCTAGCGGTGTATGCGGTATATGCAACAAACCAACATATAGCGGAGTATTTTATCATGCCTATAGCATCGGTAGTTACTATTTTTTACTTTTTTTGTGTGAAAAAGAAATCCAAACACGTTGCTTTATTTCTTCTGTTTTTTGCGATATCCGATGTTATGGATATTTGGAGCTTTGGTTTGTCGCAACATTGGGTATATTATATAGGAAACCTACTTTACATCGCAGCTTATATCTTAATTATATTTTGTGTGTTGTATAAAATTTCTTTTCGTTATATCTACAAAAAGCATAAGATCTCAACATTTGTACTTTTATCTCTTAGTGTTTATATCGTTTATGTTTTAATGCAGGTTGTGACAAGTGCAAAAGGTGCCGAATTATCTACATGGGATTGTATTCTTGAAATTTTGTATTTTTCTTCAGCTCAAGGTTTACTTATTGCTACACTTTTAAAATTCTTTTTTTACGATAGCAAAAAAACATTTTTAATCTTCATAGCTGCTCTGTGTATAATGATGTCTGAAGTGTTGTACTCTGCGCATCTTTACATCTCCAATGAAAACTTTTTATTATTGTTTACTACATTTTTAAATACCCTAGCGCTAATGTTAATGTATATACAATCAGACATCAAAGAAGAAGGACCTATACAAGCCTTCTATTAGGGCAGGAAAAGACATTTTGTTTTAAAATTTTAAAAAAGGAATATCTTTCCTATACGTAAAAGCAATGCTACCCGAAAGCACAAATGTAAGTAGCGCAGTAAAGAAGAGTAAACCGCCATCTCTATTAATAACAATACCCAAACGAGTAAGGTGCATAACAATAGCTCCACCGATAATGCCAAGAGTTAGTAAAGCACCTGCCCATGCCATTTTTCTAAAAAGCAATAGTATGCCAGCTACGAGTTCTAAAATACCAGTGCCAATTCTACCGTAAGGTTCTAAGCCCACAGTTTTAAAAATATAAACACTGTCTGGATGCGCTAAAAACTTAAAACGTAAGGTTTGGATAAGGATAATAGCAACAATTACTCTAAATATTAAAGGTAAATAAGTTTTTATTGTAAGATTTTTTGTAATACGTTAAAAGGTTAGACGTTGGGTTTTTAGAAACTTACCATCAGAGACCTAGTAATTGTATAGGTAGTTCTTTAGCAAGGACTAGTTATAGCTAAAATAGTTAAATAATGTGTAAATATTTGTTTATGAGTTAAATATGATGCGGTTGTGCTGGACTAAATATAACACAGTTTGTAGAATTAAGAGCTATTTTGTCTTTTTATAAGGCAAAGTTTAAGTAGAAGAAGGGAGATTTTAAAGGGATAGGGATACGTTGTAAAATTTCATTATGTTTTGAATGTACTTTTGCTACCTTTGCGCTAAGTATACAATTGAATGTTTTTAAAAGCTTTTAAAGAAAAATCTAATAAGAAGTATTTAGATCAACTATTATCAAAACGTAAAGTGAATGTTGATGATAAGAAGATTAAAAACTTAGGAATTATCATCAATTATGATGAAATTGAAGATTTTAAAATTTTTGATGCTTTAGTGGCACGTTTAAAGCTTGATAAGAAACAGGTTAGTGTAATTGCTTATACTAATGATACCAGGGGGTTGGGCAACTCTCTAAATAAATGTTTTAATTCTGAAGATTTTGGATGGGGCGGTATTATTAAAAATGAAGAGATTGAAGATTTTCTTAATAGAGAATACGATCTTTTAATAAGTTATTACACTGCAGATCTTTTGTATTTAAAATTATTAACCGCATCGTCTCAATCTCAAATTAAAATAGGAGTTTTGCAAAGCGACGCACGTATTAATGATATCATTGTAAATACAAACATCGGTGCAGTTGGTGTTTTTAGTGATGAGGTGATAAAATATTTAACAGTATTAAATAAAATTTAAAAATGAATAGTAAGTTTCTTGGAACTGGAGTGGCATTAATTACACCTTTTACCTCAGATTTGAGTATAGATTATAATGCGCTTAAACATATTGTAGAGTTCAACATAGAAAATGGAGTAGAGTACCTTGTAATTTCTGGTACAACAGCAGAAAGTGTTACTATCACAAAGCAAGAAAAACAAGATATAACCAATGCTATTATAGATGTTACAGCAGGTAGAGTCCCTTTAGTATTAGGAATAGGAGGGAGTAATACGGCTGCTATTGTAGAAGAAATACAAACGACAGATTTAACGCATATCGATGCGATTTTATCTGTATCGCCTTATTATACCAAGCCAACACAAGAAGGCGTTTATCAGCATTTTAAAGCCATTTCAGAAGCATGTCCTGTAGACATATTACTTTATAATGTACCAGGAAGAACCTCTAAAAATATAGAGCCAGAAACCATCCTTCGTTTGGCCAAAGATTTTAAAAATATTATTGGCGTTAAAGAAGCGGGAAATAGCATGTGGCAATACTTGCAATTGCTTAAAGATAAACCAGATGATTTTCTGGTCATTTCTGGC
This sequence comes from uncultured Hyunsoonleella sp., assembly GCA_964562415.1. Lineage (GTDB taxonomy): Bacteria > Bacteroidota > Bacteroidia > Flavobacteriales > Flavobacteriaceae > Jejuia. The sequence continues at coordinate 3,101 of CAZLTR010000120.1, forward strand.
GATGATGATTTAGCTTTAGGGGTGACTTTAGCAGGTGGATCTGGTGTTATATCTGTAATAGGGCAAGCCTATCCAAAAGCATTTTCAGAAATGATACGTTTAGGATTGGCAGGAGATGCCAAAACCGCCTATAAATTACATTACCGTTTAATGGCAGTGATCGACTATATTTTTGAAGAAAATAACCCAGCAGGAATTAAAGCAGTTTTCGAAGCATTAGGTCTGTGCGAAGCGCATGTAAGACTTCCATTAGTTACTGCTACAGATGCTTTAAAATCTAAAATTGCTGATTTTGTAAAGGCGTTTTAATTTGAGTAAAAAGATTAAAGATCCTGGGATAGGTAATGCGTCAACGAAACACGTAAGGCGCCTTATAGATCGTCATGGCAACTTTAATGTTATTCATATTAATAAACCTAGAAAACTATCAGAAGCATATAATTACCTCTTAAGCATAACATGGTGGCATTTTTTTGGACTGTCATTTTTAGCTTATGTTATTGCAAATATTGTGTTTGCTTTAACCTATATTTTGGTGGGAATTACACAAATAGCAACACCTACAGAAGATGCATTTAAAGACTTTTTAAATGCATTTTTCTTTTCGGCACAAACTTTTACGACATTGGGATACGGTGCTATGGCTCCTCAAGGTATAGCAAGTGGTATTATTTCTTCGGTAGAAGCTTATATAGGCCTTATGTTTTTTGCTTTTGTAACGGGGTTACTTTATGGCCGTTTTTCTAAACCAAAAGCAGCTATTCGTTTTACGAAGCATTTAGTGTTTAGACGTTTTGAAGACCATAGTGCTTTAATGTTTCGTATAGAAAACGACAGGAATAGTACTATGATTAATCCAGAAGTTACGGTAACTTTAACATTGACGAAACGCAATAAAAAAGGTGCCTACACCAATAATTTTTATACCCTAAAATTAGAAAGAGATGCGATTAATTATTTGCCCACGACCTGGACACTAGTACACAAACTAGATAAAGAGAGTCCTTTGCATGGCATTTCAGAACACGATCTTGTAAAACAACAGGGCGAATTAATTGTAATTGTAAGCTACTACGACGAATCTTTTAACCAAGTGGTACACCAAATGTATTCTTACCTGTTACAAGATGTTAAAATGCATTATAAGTTCGTGAGATCTTATCATTATAACGAAAGGGGAGAGATGGTTTTAGACCATAAACTATTTGATTGTATAGAATCTACAAAACGTTAAATATTACTTAAACGCTTTAATTGCTTAGGAGAAGCGCTTACTTTTAACTGCTAAATAATATTTTTAAATTACGTTTATAAAATGTAATTTTGCACCTTGTTTGTAATTTAGAGATGGCAGCATGCCCAAGCCTAACAAACACAATACGATACAACGCATGAAATACGCTTTAAGCATACTATTATTAATTTGTACATTACTACAATCGTGTAGTGAATATCAAAAAGTTTTCAAATCTGATGATACTGCTGCCAAGTATAAATTAGGAGATTCTTTATATAGTGCAGGTAAGTATGAGAAAGCGAATAAGCTTTTTGCTCAAATAGTACCCAAATATAAAGGAAAACCACAAGCAGAAAAACTCATGTTTTTGTATGCAAGCTCGTTTTATAAAACCAACGATTTTTATGTTTCAGGATACCAGTTTGAGCGTTTTGTATCAAGTTATCCTAAGAGTGAAAAGCGTGAAGAGGCTTCTTTTTTAAGTGCTAAAAGCTATTTTAAACTCTCTCCAAAATATTCTAAAGATCAAAAAGAAACCAAAGATGCTATAGAAAAGCTACAAGAGTTTATTAATCTATATCCAAATTCAACGTATCTTTCTGAAGCCAATACAATGATAAAGGCGTTAGATTATAAATTGGAGAAAAAAGCATATGAAATTGCAAAGCAATACAATGTGATATCCGATTATAAGGCTTCAATTAATGCTTTTAATAATTTTTCGTATCAATTTCCAGGCTCTTCCTTACGTGAAGATGCCTTTTTTTATAGATTAGATGCTGCTTATAAATTAGCGATTAATAGTATAGAATACAAGAAGGGGAAAAATGGCAGCATTATTCCTTTGAAAAAAACAAGGCTTGAAAGTGCCAAAGCTTATTTTGAGAGTTTTAAAAAGAATTATGCCAGTTCTAAATATATAGAAGATGCAGAACAAATGGCCGTAACAATAGATAAAGAATTAGAAACGTACAGCGTTAAAAGTTAATACACACAAAATGGATTTAAAGAAAACTACAGCTCCAGTCAACACAGTGACTTACGATAGAAATCAAATTGATGAACCTACAGAGAACATCTATGAGTCTATTTCTATAATTGCAAGACGCGCAGAGCAAATCAACACAGAAATTAAAAAGGAGTTGATCGATAAATTGGAGGAGTTTGCAACTTATAATGATAGCTTAGAAGAGATTTTTGAGAATAAAGAGCAGATAGAGGTTTCAAAATTCTACGAGAAACTACCTAAACCACACGCTTTAGCAGTTCAAGAATGGTTAACAGACAAGGTTTATTTTAGAAATACAGACGAAGACGAGGCCTAAGTCTTTAAGTCGCCCAGCGCATAAAAGTGTTAACTCATGTGGTTAACCGTTAACCTAATAAAGTAATAAGAAAAGTAGAGCAATAGTGTTTTTGTCCCTTAATACGGATTTAAGCGCTTTGTTTTATGACGAATTTTATATGAGTATACTTAGCGGCAAGAACGTACTGTTAGGAATTACAGCGGGTATTGCCGCTTACAAAACAGCAGCCTTAGTAAGGTTATTTATAAAATCGGGAGCTCAGGTTAAAGTTGTAATGACGCCTGCGGCAAAAGATTTTATTACTCCTCTTACCTTATCCACATTATCAAAACATCCTGTGTATTCGTCTTTTACTAACGACGACGATGATACAGCGGTTTGGAATAACCATGTAGAACTAGGCCTATGGGCAGACCTTTTTGTTGTCGCACCAGCTACGGCCAATAGTTTGTCTAAGATGGCAAATGGAAGTTCGGATAATTTTTTATTAGCCACGTATTTATCGGCCAAATGTCCCGTATATTTTGCGCCAGCTATGGATTTAGATATGTATAAGCATGCTTCTACGAAAGCGTCTTTTACAAAATTGCAATCCTTTGGCAATATCATGATTCCAGCTGCAAGTGGGGAGTTAGCAAGTGGTTTAGTAGGTGAAGGCCGTATGGCAGAACCAGAAGATATCGTAGCATTTATTGCACAAGATCTTTTAAATAAATTACCCCTTAAAGGTAAAAAAGTAATACTAACAGCAGGACCAACTTACGAAGCTATAGACCCTGTACGTTTTATAGGCAACCATTCTAGTGGTAAAATGGGCTTTGAAATTGCAAAAGCTGCTGCTCATTTAGGTGCAGAAGTAACTTTAGTTACAGGTCCTACCCACCAAACGGTATCTCATAGTCTTATAAATGTAAGACCTGTAGTGAGTGCTGCAGAGATGTACCAAGAAGTACATAAGTATTTTGAAACTGCAGATATCGCCATACTTTCTGCTGCAGTAGCCGACTTTAAGCCTATAACTGTAGCCACACAAAAAATAAAAAAGAAGTCAGATACGTTAACGATACAATTAGAACGTACTAAAGATATATTGGCATCTTTAGGAGCTATAAAAACAAATCAATTTCTTGTTGGATTTGCTTTAGAAACTAATAATGAATTAGAAAATGCACAAAGCAAATTAGAGCGCAAGAATTTAAATTTAATTGTTTTAAATTCGTTACAAGATAAAGGTGCTGGTTTTAAAGGCGATACAAATAAAGTGACCTTTATTGATAATAAAAGTAACATAACAGAGTTTCAATTAAAGTCTAAAGCCGAAGTAGCTAAAGATTTGTTAAACGAAATAGTAAAGCAAATACATGCGTAATTTATTAATAATTCTTTGTTTGAGTATAGGTTGTGTTTTAGGAGCACAAGAGCTTAATTGTACTGTGGTTGTTAATGCACAACAAACAGGAAATGAAAATTTACAAATTTTTAAAAACCTTGAAAAGCAACTCACAGAATTTATTAATAATACCAAATGGACTAAAAAAACTTTTGCATCGCAAGAGCTTATTAACTGTAGTATGAATATTATAATTTCAGAGTACAGTGGTGAAACTTTTAATGCTTCTATACAAGTGCAATCGTCACGTCCTATTTACGGGTCTTCGTACAGTGCACCAATATATAATCTTAATGACCAGGATTTTACGTTTAATTATTTAGAGTTTCAAAATTTAATTTATAATCCAACCCAATACACTTCAAACTTAATTTCTGTAATTGCTTTTCATGTCTACATGATTTTAGCCTTAGATGGAGATGCTTACGAAAAAGAGGGAGGACAACCGTATTACAAACAAGCCCAGACCATTTTAAATTATTCCCAACAGGAAAATTTTAGAGGTTGGAAGCTAGAAGATGGTTTACAAAGCCGATTTGTATTAATAGATAATGTATTGTCTACCACATTTAAAGAGTTTAGAAATGTAATTTACGAGTACCATCGCTTAGGCTTAGATGTTATGAGTGAAGACACTAAAAAAGGAAAAGAACAAATAGCAACTAGCTTAATAAAGTTTAAAGCTTTAAATAGCCGTCGCCCTAATTCGTACTTGTTGCGAACCTTTTTCGATGCCAAAGCAGAAGAAATAGAACAATTATTTACAGATGGGCCTAAGGTTAATATCGCAACATTAAAAGATGTGTTGCAAAAAGTAGCACCTTTACATTCTAGCAAATGGCGCAAGATTTCTTACTAGTCTTAGTAGGTTATAGGCAAATTTTTATTTTAAGTTAAGAATATGGACTTTGCACTTTCAAGCCCCCTAAAAGATAGTTATTTTTGTAGTTAACAAGAACTCTAATGTATGCTTACAGCACTAACCATTAAAAACTACGCATTAATAGATCATCTTCAAGTTGATTTTACCAATGGGTTTACAATAATAACAGGAGAAACAGGGGCTGGTAAATCTATTTTACTTGGTGGCTTGTCGTTAATTTTAGGAAAACGGGCAGACCTTAGTAGTTTAAAAGACCCTAAGACAAAATGTATTATAGAAGCTGTTTTCGATGTTTCTAATTACCATCTTAAAGCTCTATTTCAACAAGAAGATTTAGATTACGAAGCGCATACCATTATAAGACGAGAAATTTTGCCCTCTGGAAAATCAAGAGCATTTGTCAATGATTCTCCTGTAAATTTGGGGAGTCTTCAAGTTTTAGGGAACCATCTTATCGACATACACTCCCAGCACCAAACGTTACAGCTTACCGAAAATACATTCCAATTTCAAGTGGTCGATGCCTTGGCTAAAAACCAAAAAGAACTTAAAAGTTATACCGAACAATTAGCAGCGTATAAAACAGCTCAAAAAGAGTTACAAGCCTTGTTAGATTTAAAGTTGGAAGCTTTAAAAGCACATGATTATGATACATTTTTATTAAATGAGTTGGTAGAGGCTAATTTAGTAGATGGTGAATTAGAAGCTTTAGAAGCAGAATATGATACTTTAAGTAATGTGGGCACCATCAAGGAACACTTGTCGGAAGCCTACCAATATATTGGTGAAGAGCAGGTAGGGGCTATAACCACCATGACAAATTTAAAGCTTGCTTTGCAGAAATTAGTAAATGTGGGGCCTGCTTACAGTGCGTTATACGACAGAGTAAACAGCTGTTGTATAGAATTAGATGATATTTATGCAGAAGTGGATGTCTTACAAGAAAGTGTAGAGGCAGATCCTAACCGATTAGAAACTGTAAATTCTAAATTGCAACTGCTAAATAACGTATTGCAAAAGCACCAAGTCGCTACAGTAGCAGAGCTTATTAGTATACGAGAAACGCTCACAGAAAAAGTAGCCGTTACCGAGAACTTAGATGATGCCATAGCAACAAAAGAAAAGGCTATTGCAGGTTTAGCCGCAGTTTTAGACGATTTGGCAGCGCGCATTAGTGCTAAACGCACCAAGGCCATTCCAAGTTTATTAAAGCAATTGCAAAAGACCCTCGCAGATTTAGGGATGCCTAATGCTGCTTTCCAAATAGAAGTAAAACCCAATGAGAGCTATCAAGCAAATGGTAAAGATACCTTGGTCTTTTTATTTTCGGCTAATAAAGGTGGGCAATTTAATGCGTTAAAGAAAGCAGCTTCAGGCGGTGAACTGTCTCGAATTATGTTAGCCATTAAGTTAATTTTATCAAAATACATTCAACTGCCAACGATCATGTTCGATGAGATTGATACAGGAGTTTCTGGAGAAATTTCAAATAAAATGGGAGCTATTATGCTGCAAATGAGTGCTAATATGCAAGTATTTGCCATAACGCATTTACCACAGGTAGCCGCCAAAGGCCATGCGCATTTTAAAGTCTATAAAGAAACCATTGGGCAAACCACACAAACTAATTTAGTACCACTTAGTCCAGAAGCGCGTATTACAGAGGTGGCACAAATGTTAGGTGGTGCAGAATTATCATCTTCTGCAGTGGCTCATGCTAAAGAATTACTGAATTAATCACTATATTTGACCGCTTAAATTAGCGTATGAACGGTTACAACGATCCAGAAGACATGTTATTTGAAGTAGATGCTCTAATATCTCAAGAAAAGATAGTAGAAGCAAAGGCGCTGCTTTACGAAGTTCTGGCCGATTATCCAGATTATGCGAAGGCCCACAATCATCTTGGGTGGATTTACCACTATAAGATGACCAATTACACCAAAGCAGAGCAACATTACAAGTTGGCCCTAAAATATGCTAAGGATTACCATTCGCCTTATGGAAACTATGCGTATTTCTTAATCGATAAAGGTAATTATGAAGACATGATTGCTTTTGGCTTACAAGCTTTAGATGTAGAAGAATCCGACAAAGGAACCATTTACAATCAGTTAGGAAAAGCTTATGAGCTTACCTCTAATTTAGAAGCTGCTTACACGCATTATAAGAAAGCAATAATGCATTCTACAGCGGCAAATTATATAGAAGAAATGCAAGCGTCCTTACACCGTGTTAAAACAAAGATGAGTCGCTTTCAAAAAATTAAATTTTTATTCAAATAATCATATAATACTATAAATTAATCCATATGTCTTATAACTTATTAAAAGGAAAGAAAGGAATTATTTTCGGGGCTTTAGATGCCAACTCTATCGCTTGGAAAACAGCAGAACGTGTTCATGAAGAAGGTGGACAATTTGTATTAACCAATGCGCCTGTAGCGATGCGTATGGGGCAAATTAATGAGTTAGCAGAAAAGACAGGATCTCAAATCATCCCTGCCGATGCAACTTCAGAAGAAGATCTTAAAAACTTAGTAGAACAATCTATGGAGATTTTAGGAGGAAAAATAGATTTTGTATTGCATTCTATTGGAATGTCGATTAACGTAAGAAAAGGGAAGCACTATACCGATCAAAATTATGCTTGGACACAAAAAGGAACCGATGTATCTGCTATGTCATTTCATAAAGTGATGCAAACTTTATATAAAGCCGATGCTATGAATGAGTGGGGAAGTATTGTAGCTTTAACTTATATGGCGGCCCAACGTGTATTTCCAGATTATAACGATATGGCAGACAATAAAGCCTATTTAGAAAGTATTGCAAGAAGCTTTGGGTATTTCTTTGGAAGAGATAAAAAAGTACGTGTGAATACCATTTCGCAATCTCCAACCC
>CAZLTR010000121.1:0-10786 GCA_964562415.1 uncultured Hyunsoonleella sp.
GTAGAGATTACATATCAAGATATCGAAGGATGGCTTGTCGCTAACGAAGGCGCTTTAACAGTGGCTTTAGATGTTACCATTACTGAGGATCTAAAAAAAGAAGGAATTGCTAGAGAGCTCGTTAATCGTATTCAAAATTTAAGAAAAGATTCAGGATTTGATGTTACAGATCGAATTGATGTTAAGTTACTAAACGATGCAACGCTCCAATCGGCAGTCGCTTCTAATATAGAGTATATTAAAACAGAAACATTAACGGAAAAATTAGAAATACTGGATCAAGTAAATGATGGTATAGATATTGAGTTTGATGATGTTAATACCAAATTAGTTATAACAAAACATTAGAAATATGGCTTCAAATACAAACGTAAGATATTCGGATGCAGAGTTAGCGGAGTTTAAAACGTTAATTCAAGATAAGATTGATAAGGCAAAGCACGATTTAGAGCTTATAAAGAGTGCTTATATGAACGATCATAACAATGGTACAGACGATACTTCTCCAACTTTTAAAGCGTTTGATGAAGGTAGTGCTGTAATGAGTAAAGAGTCTAATTCGCAATTGGCAATTCGCCAAGAGAAGTTTATAAGAGATTTAAAGAGTGCGCTTATACGTATTGAGAATAAAACGTATGGTATATGTCGTGTCACTGGAAAGCTTATTAACAAAAAGCGTTTAGAATTAGTGCCGCATGCGACTTTAAGTATTGAAGCTAAAAATATGCAAAAATAATAGTATACCATTGTTGTTTGGTAATACCATAATAAAAACGTCTCGCTTTGTAACGAGACGTTTTTAGTTTTGTAGCAAACTTATAATCTTAACTTTTGTTCCATGTCTTTAAAAAAGTCTATTGTTTTAATTGCTGTTATTTTGCTGGTCGATCAGGTTAGTAAAATCTATGTAAAGACACATTTTGCATTGCACGATAGTGTAGAAGTATTTAGTTGGTTTAAGATTTATTTTATAGAAAATGAAGGGATGGCCTGGGGTACCAGAATTAGTGATTTTGTGTCCTTTGTGTCTGATAGATCTGCGAAAATGTTTCTAACCCTTTTTAGAATCTTAGCAATTTTTGGCATTGGCTATTGGTTGTATAGAGCAACAGTGCAAAAGGGGGCAAGTGTTTTAATTTTGGCGATTGCTTTAATTTTTTCTGGAGCATTAGGTAATATTTTAGATTCTGTTTTTTATGGCCTTTGCTTTGGAGACAGTTATGCCGAGGTGGCTACTTTTATGCCAGAGCAAGGAGGTTACGACACATTATTGCATGGAAAGGTTGTAGATATGTTATATTTTCCAATGTTTAAAGGCTACCTGCCAGAATGGTTGCCTGTGTATGGGGGGCGTTTTTTTACGTTTTTCGACCCTGTTTTTAATGTTGCAGATATGGCAATAAGTGCTGGATTTATAATCTTAATTGTTTTTAATAAAAAGGCATTCCAATAAAAGAAAGTGAGAGAAAAGGAAGGTTGAGGTTTAGAAAATGTTTAACGTAGCGTCGTCATCATAGATTAGTGTTTAAGACGCATTGTTGTACTTGAAAATCTTTTCTAGAGCATCGATATTCATTGGTTTTTTTATGTAATCGTTTACTTCGTTTAAGGATTTGGCTCTGTTAATGTCTGTAGGGTTTATTGAAGAGCTCACCACATAAAGCTTTATGTTTTTATCAAACTTGTTTTTTATTTTTTTAAAACGTTCAATAAACTCCCAACCGTCCATAATAGGCATGTTAAGATCCAGAAAGATAATTTCTGGAATGTCATTTTCATTAATGGTGTTTAATGAGGTTTCAAAATAATTAATGCTTTGTTTGCCGTCATTAAACACTAATAAATTGTCGCATAGGTTTTTGCGTTCAATTATTTTTTTAACAAGGCTAATGTAGATGAGGTCATCATCAATAATGCAAGCGGTTTTTTTGTGTGATAATTTCATTTAAAAAAATATTCTAAATAGAGTTCCTTTATTAACTTCGCTTTCTACTTTAATGTCACCATGCAATGCTTCTATTTGATTTTTGGTAATAAACAATCCAATACCAACGGCATCACTATTATAATGAAATGTTTTGTACATTCCAAATAAATTGTCTCCAAATTTATCCATATCAATACCTAGGCCATTATCTGATATTTCAAGGACAGGTTTAGCGTTTTTGGTGTAAGTTCTTATGTTTATGATAGGTGATCTATCGGGGTGTTTGTATTTTATGGCATTCGTGATTAGGTTAAGCATAATGCTTTCCATGTAAGCAGGAATATAATTAATGGCTTCTACCTTAGAGAAATCGGTATTTACAACCGCTTTTTCTCGTATCATGATTTGATTGATAGAAGATAATACTTGTTTTAAGGCTGTAGAAAATTTAACTTCAGACTTAATTTTATTTATGCTTGTTTGAATGGTAACAACTTCATTTAAGTGCTCTATAGTATCATTTAAACTTTCGGCGATATCTTTAACATTATCTAACAATTCTAGTTTCTCATCGGGAGAATCGAAAGAGTCTATAAGTTGAGAAACAAGCGTTAAATTACTGCTATGAGAGCGTAAATTATGCGATACAATATGTGCAAAATTAAAAAGGCGCTTGTTTTGAGACGCGATGATGTTAGAGGTTTTTAAAAGGTTAAGCTCTTTTGTTTTTGCAGCGTCAATATCTTGAAAAACGCCTCTAATACCCACAATATCCCTTTTGGTATTGTAGACGGGTTTGCCCATAGCTTTTACCCAAAACTCACGGTTATTCATGGTGAGCATTTTAAGTTCTATATTAAATGCTTTGCCATATACGGCGCATTTTATAAAGGTTTTGCGTGCCAAACGTTTGTGCTCTTCTGAATAGTACTTCTCAGAGTTTTTAAGAGAGGGTATATAGTCTTCGGGGTATTCTAAAATACGTCTACTTTGTTGGTCCCAATAACTTTTCTGTTTGATAAAATCAACATACCAGCTTCCCGTTCTTGTCATTTCGGTAGCTTGTTTGAAATAAAACTTGTCTTTTTTTACTTTTTTGTTGGTTTTAAGTTTTCTTTTATTAAAAAAAATAAGTTTCGAATCTTTCTCTAACTTAAGAGAAAGGTTATAGTTGGTAGTACATACAAATTCTTTATAATTGCCTTTTTTGGTTTTAATAAGCATGCTCTGCCTAAAGTTGGTATTGTTTTTTATAAGGCCAAAAAAATTGTTTCTAAATTGTTTGCTATCTTCTTTATGAATGAGATTGCTTAAAAAAAAATCTAAAGAAATTTTTGCGTTCTTTTCAGAGTAACCCAATACCGATAGGAAAGCTTCCGACCAGTATAATTCACCATTTTTAAGTTCCCAATATCCAATATCGATATCGTTCACTACTTTACTAGTTGCGTTTTTTAACATAATTGCAAGAAGTGGGTAAAAAGTTATTCGTTACCCTTGTAAATTTAAAGAATGTTTTTGAGAAAACCAAGAGTATTCTGCGTTTTATCGATAAAATGTATCATTTCAACGAGTAGACCTGTGTTGGGCTAATGCAGTAATCCAGTTTGATATCTGTGTCATACACATCAGAGATGTGGTCTTCTGGGGCGAAAAAGGACAATCCGATTTTTAATACATCAGGGCGACATTGGCTTAAGAAGCGATCGTAAAAGCCTTTGCCATAACCTACGCGATTGCCTTGAGTATCAAAAGCAAGCAAAGGTATAAACACGACATCAATGACATCGTTAGCAATAGGGATGCCATCAACTGGTTCGGGGATATCGTAAGCGTTTTTCTTAATGGTAACATTATCTGTGAGCAAATAGTTGGCCATTTGTCCTGTTTTAAAATTACTTTTAGGAATTACAATATTTTTATCCATTCCAGATAAGATACTCAATAGGGGGTCTGTATTTACTTCCTTTTGTGCTTCAATAGAAAGAAAAACATGATAGAAACTGTAATTCCAAATGGGGAGCTCGATAAGATTATTCGCAATAGCAATGCTTAGAGTTTCTATTTTTTGGCGAGATAGTTCTTTGCGTAATGCTTTGTAGGTTTTTCTAAGGGTTACTTTAAGCATAAAGTTTAGGCTTTAAGATGTGTCGAAATATGAAAAAGAGCATCACCTTGGTATACAACTGGCAGTTCGTTAACATTAATGAGGTGTCCTGCGTTTTTAGCTCTAACAAAGTAGTTAAATTTGCCATAAGGATCGGTGATATTACCTATAATTTCATCTTTTTCTACGTAAGACCCCACGGTAATTGAGGCTTTAAACATTCCAGAGTATTTAGCACGTTGCCATCTACTGTCTGTAACAAATACAGTGTCTTTTTTGGGTTTAGAGGCTTTAAACCCCGTTTTTAACATCCCTAGGTGTTTTAAAATGCGTTTAGAGCCGTTAACGCCAGAATTGGTAACCATATCATCGATATGAAAAGATTTGCCGCCTTCGAACAATAGTAAATCTTTGTTTAGTTTGGCACAGGTGTTTCTAAAGGATTTTGTAACGTTTTTAGAGTATAATACAAAGGGAGCGCCAAAGATTTCAGCAATAGAATCTAAGTGCTTACGGGTTTTGTCATAGCGTATTTGTGGGGCATTGAAACGCCCAGAACCTCCCGTATGAAAATCAACAATTAAATCGGCATGAGGCACTATGGTTTCTGTTAATTTATATGCCACACGGCTCGCTAAAGACCCATTGGTACTTCCTGGGAAAACACGATTTAAGTCACGTCCGTCTGGAAATTCTCGTTTTAAATTTATAAACCCAAAAATATTTATAACAGGCATGCATATAATGGTTCCCTTTTTAGGTTGATTAATGCCTTTTGCAATAAGTTGCCTTACTATTTCTACGCCGTTTACTTCGTCGCCATGAATACCAGCGGTAAAGACTACTGTTGGTCCCGCTTTTTTAGAGCGGCTTATAATAACTGGGACATTAACAGGAGATGCGGTATGTAAATTAGCAACATCAAAATTTACTTCTTTAGTTTCTCCTGGGCGTACAATTGCACCTAGTATTTCTAGTGAATCTTTCTCTATGGTCATTAATTGGCTTTTAATTTAATGTCTGTTACGTTCTACATGCGTAATAATAGTTTTGGCTATATTCTTTCCTGTTGCACCTTCAATACCTTCAAGTCCAGGAGTAGAATTAACTTCAAGTAATAAAGGGCCACGGTTAGATTGTAGCATATCTACACCACATATAGGTAGTTTTAAGGCACGAGAAGCTTTCATAGCTACTTTAATTTCGGCCTCACTAAGTTTTATAATTTCGGCAGATCCTCCGCGGTGTAAGTTAGAGCGAAACTCTCCTTTTTTGCCTTGGCGTTTCATGGCCCCTACAACATGACCATCTACAACCAAAGCTCTTAAATCTGCACCTTTAGCCTCTTCAATATATTCTTGAACTAAGGCACGGGCTTGTAAACCATGAAAGGCTTCTAGAACAGACTCTGCAGCATTTTTAGTTTCGGCAAGAACAACGCCTAACCCTTGAGTGCCTTCTAGTAATTTAATAATTACGGGTGTACCACCAACATGCTCCAACACGTTTTCAATATCTCTTGCGTAATTTGTAAAAACCGTTTTAGGCATTCCAATGCCTGCTTTAGAAAGACGTTGAAAACTACGAAGTTTATCGCGCGATCGTATTATAGCATCGGAAGTTACAGAGGTAAATACATTCATCATTTCAAATTGGCGTACTACAGCACAACCAAAAAAAGTGACAGAAGCCCCAATTCTAGGAATAATAGCGTCTACATAATCCAAATAACGGTTGTTATAATAAATGGTAGGCTTCTCTTTTTCAATGATTAAATCACATTTTAACGGGTCTATCACTTCCATATGATGACCGCGTTTTTCGCCTTCTTCAATCAGGCGATTTGTAGAGTATAAATGTGCGTTTCTAGACAGTATAACTATATTCATGGCACGGGATGTAAAGTGCTTGAAAGAATAGATATTAAATGTTTAAATACTTTAAAATTCTTCATAGCGTTATAAAGTGAATTGCAATATAGTAAAAAAGCTTAGTGGATTTTCAGTTTTTAGCGATTTAGTATACCTTTACAATAATGGATACTCCCGATTTAGAGATACAGTTAAAAACACTGCCAAACGAACCTGGCGTATATCAATATTACGATAAGGATGAGGCCTTAATTTATGTAGGCAAAGCCAAGAATTTAAAAAAGCGAGTAAGCTCTTATTTTAACAAACACCACGAGTATGGAAAAACAAGGGTGTTGGTTAAGAAAATTGTAACCATTAAACATATTGTTGTAGAGACCGAGACCGATGCCTTGTTGCTTGAAAATAATCTTATTAAAAAGTATCAGCCACGTTATAATGTCATGTTGAAAGATGATAAATCCTATCCGTGGATTTGTATAAAGAAAGAGCGTTTTCCTCGCGTATTTCCAACACGTCGTGTCTTTAAAGATGGTAGTGACTACTTTGGGCCTTATACCAGCATGAAAACGGTACGCACCCTATTAGATCTTATAAAAGGCTTGTACGCTTTACGAACCTGCAATTACAACCTTAGTGCCGATAAGATTGAGGCAGGCAAATACAAAGTGTGTTTAGAATATCATTTAGGCAATTGTAAGGGAGCTTGCGAAGATTTAGAAACCGAAGAATCGTATCACAATAACATTAAGGCTATAAAGGAGATTATAAAAGGAAATTTTAAGGACTCTCTTTCTCAGTTTAAGCAGCAAATGAAACAGTTTGCAGAAGATATGCGGTTTGAAGAAGCTCAAAAAATAAAAGAGAAAATAGAAGTGCTTGAAAATTACCAAGCAAAATCTACAATTGTAAATCCAAAAATTAGCAATGTAGATGTATTTAGTATAGTAAGTGACGAGGGGTATGGGTATGTTAATTTTTTACAGCTATCCTATGGTTCTATTATAAGATCTCATACTTTAGAGATTAAAAAGAAATTACAAGAAAGCGATGTAGAACTTTTGGAGTTGGCCATTACAGAGATACGACAACGCTTTAATTCAAATTCTAGAGAAGTATATGTGCCATTTGCCTTGTCTTTAGGAGAAGGTGTTAAAGTTACAGTTCCTAAGTTAGGAGATAAAAAACAAATTTTAGATTTGTCGGTACGGAATGCTAAATACTATCGTATGGAGCGTTTTAAGCAAATAAAGATTGTAGATCCAGACCGTCATGCAAATAGAATAATGGCACAAATGAAAGCCGATTTAAGACTGTCGGAAGCGCCAAAACATATAGAATGTTTCGATAATTCGAACATTCAAGGCACTAATCCAGTGGCGGCCTGCGTTGTTTTTAAAAATGGAAAACCTAGTAAAAAAGACTACAGGCATTTTAATATTAAAACTGTAGAAGGTCCAGACGATTTTGCCTCTATGGAAGAGGTGGTATATCGCAGGTACAAGCGTTTGTTAGATGAGGATGAGCCACTTCCTCAATTAATTATTATAGATGGAGGCAAGGGGCAATTGTCTTCTGCATTAAAGAGCTTGGATGCGTTAGATTTAAGAGGAAAAATAGCGATTATAGGTATTGCAAAGCGTTTAGAAGAATTGTTTTATCCAGAAGATCCTATTCCGTTATATTTAGATAAGAAAAGTGAAACGCTAAAGATTATACAACAGCTTCGTAATGAAGCGCACCGTTTTGGTATTGAACATCATAGAAATAGGCGTAGTAAAAATGCATTACAAACAGAGTTGGAAACGATTCCTGGGGTAGGAGAAAAAACAATAGTAGAACTTTTAAAACAATTTAAGTCTGCTAAACGAATTGCACATGCTAAATTAGACGAATTGGAGGCCGTAGTAGGGGTGTCTAGAGCAGAGAAAGTATATTATTTTTATCACGAAAAGTAAACGATTTAACTTGAAAAAATATATCACCATAGTCCTTACATGTTTTTTGTGTTGTCACCTTACAGGACAATCGAAAACCAGAAATGAAACCCATCCTAAAGTAGGGTTGGTGTTAAGTGGTGGAGGGGCTAAAGGTTTGGCGCATATAGGAGCGTTGAAAGTTATTGATAGTTTGGGAATACAGGTCGATTATATAGCAGGGACAAGTATGGGGGCTATTATAGGTGCTTTGTATGCCTCGGGCTATTCAGGTAAAGCATTGGATTCTATTTTTAATGGGGTCGATTTTAATAAAATTATTAATGATGATTTACCAAGAGGCTCCAAGGCGTTTTACGAACGTAATAATTCTGAGCGCTATGCTTTAACCTTACCTTTTGATGGGTTTAAGTTAAAGCTGCCTTCTGCACTTTCTCGAGGTCAAAATATATTTAATATCTTATCTAGATTATTATTACACACTAATGACATACGCGAATTTAAAGATTTGCATATTCCTTTTTTCTGTATGGCCACCAACATAGAGACAGGAAAAGCGGTTATGTTAGAAGAGGGTAATTTAACCCAAGCTCTTATGGCGAGTAGTGCTTTGCCTTCTTTGTTTCAGCCTGTAACGATAAAAGATCAAATTTTAATAGATGGTGGGGTTACCAATAACTATCCCATTCATATTTTAAAAGCAAAAGGTGTAGATGTAATTATAGGGTTAGATGTTCAAGATGGATTGTTGAAAAGAAAAGAGTTGGCCTCGGCTACAGATGTACTCATTCAAATTAATAATTTTAGAACAATTAATGCGATGAAATCGAAGTCGAAACAGACCGATATTCATATAAAACCAGATATTAAAGACTTTAATCTGGTCTCTTTTAGTCAAGGTAATGCGATTATTTCTAAAGGCGAAGAAGCAGCGTTAAAACAAGTTGTCGCGCTTAAAAAATTAAGTAGAACTCATGAAACCCTAAAGGCTTTTCCTAAGATAAATGCCTTTAAAGATACTATAGGCTTAAGGCATATCGTTTTAAGAGGCAATACAAAATACACACGCTCTTACATTACGGGAAAATTAAAACTAAAAGGCAATGAAAAGCTGCCTTACGCTAAATTTATTAAAGGGGTAAATAGTTTGGTGGCTACTAATAACTTTAATGCATTTCATTATTATTTGAAACCGACTAGCACAAAAGATACTTACGATTTATATGCCAACATTAAAGAGACTAAGGGCTCTACTTTTTTAAGATTAGCAGTGCATTACGATGATTTATATAAGAGTGCTGCGCTAATAAATGTAACTAAAAAGCGGTTGTTGTTTAATAACGATTTAGCGTCATTAGATGTGATCTTAGGCGATAACGTGAGGTATAATTTTAACTATTTGATCGATAAAGGGTTTTATTGGAGTGTAGGGGTACGATCGCGCTATAATGCTTTTAAGAAAGATGTTAATGTCCAATTGTTATTAGATGACACAGAGATTACGGATACAGGGTTGAATCAAATAAATGTGTCCTTACAAGATCAAACCAATCAGTTTTACTTAGAAACGCTTCTTAGAAAAGATTTTGCTGTAAGCTTTGGAGTGGAACATAAACGTTTAGAAATAAAATCGGAAACAATTACAAGCGGAACAGACCAAGATGAGTTTGTATTTGAGGGTACCGACTATGTGAGTGCTTTTAGCACTATTAAATTGGATACCTATGACAATAAATATTTTCCAAAAAGAGGGGTGTCCTTTAATGGAGATTTACATTCGTATGTGTTTGCGTCTAATTTTAATAGTGATTTTAAGCGTTTTTCAATAGCAAAGGCCAATGCAGGGTATGCTTTTAGTACGGGCTCAAAATTAGCGTTTAATTTACAAGCTGGAGCTGGTCTTAAATTGGGAGATACCTCTACCACGACTTTAGATTTTGCATTGGGTGGTTATGGCAATACACTTATAAATAATTTTATCCCTTTTTATGGCTACGACTTTATCTCCTTAACAGGCGATAATTATATAAAAACCAGTTTTGGTATAGACTACGAGTGGTTTGCGAATCATCATTTTACATTAGAAGGGAATTGGGCCAATGTGGCTAATGGGCTGTTCAAAACCAAGGATTGGTTGGCTTTGCCCGAGTATACAGGTTATGCTTTAGGCTATGCTTATGATAGTTTTTTAGGCCCTATTCAAATAAAATACAGCTACTCTCCAGAACAAAACGATAGTGTGTGGTACTTTAATGTAGGTTTTTGGTTTTAGGAAGATTAGCTTTTATAACAGAACTATAACATATGAAAATACAGGCATTTCAATAAAATTTATATTTTTGGAATAGTAATTGTAATTTTAGAGATAGAATACTAAAATGTAGGATTTTAAATTACATTTATAATGACCCAAATCAAGATGAAAAAAATATTTATTATAATAGCTGTTTTTGCCTTAGGACATTTGTCTTATGCACAGCAGCAATCTGCATTTAAAGATGGCGAATGGTTTAAATTTAAAATGAGTTATAGCGGATTTCTAAAGGCAGGTAATGCCACCCTTACAGTTAAAGAAACACAATTAAATAATAAGGAGGTATACCACGTTGTTGGAAAAGGATGGACTACAGGAATGATAAAATGGTTTTTTAAAGTACAAGACCGCTACGAAACGTATTTCGATACCACGACCAATATGCCTTATAAGTTTATTAGAAATATAGATGAAGGGGTGCATACTAAAAACTTAATCATAAACTTGGACCAAGACAACCATAAGGCACACATCAATAATCTAAAATATAATGTTAAAAAAGTAGTTGATACTAAACCTAATATTCAAGATATGGTGTCTACCTTTTATTATCTAAGAAATCATCTCGATACAGAGAATTTAAAAAAAGGAGATGAAGTACAGGTTGACATGTTTTTTGATGAAGAAAAC
>CAZLTR010000122.1:0-10773 GCA_964562415.1 uncultured Hyunsoonleella sp.
CTTTTATTCAGTATACCTATGCTAGAATTCAATCGATATTACGAAAAGCAGATACAGAAACAAATCGTATCAATACATCTTTAGTATTACATGATAAAGAGCGCGAGCTTATCAAACACTTACAGGTATTTCCAGAAGTTGTACAGCAAGCAGCCAGTCAACATAGCCCAGCATTGATCGCTAATTACACTTACGATTTGGTTAAGGGCTTTAATTCATTTTATCAAAACGTTTCTATACTCGGTGCCGATGAAGCCGACGAAAAACAATTTAGAATCGTACTATCTCGCGTGGTAGCACAAACGATTAAAAATGCCTTTGGTATATTAGGAATTAGTGTGCCAGAGCGTATGTAAATTAGCCTTACTGCGTTTAAAGCTTAATGAGCTTATGTATTTCTTTGCGATCACTATTTGGGATAGTGGTTTGGAAAAAATAGATCCCACTTGACAGGTGTTTTAAACCTAGTGTAAAGGTATTGGCATCTAAGGTTTCTGTTGTTTCCATTAAAAGTACGCCAGAAGCATTAAAAATTTGAAAGGATACCGTATTAACGTCTTGCAAAGCAGTACTTATATTAATTTCTGAGCTAAACGGGTTAGGATGAATGGTCCATGTCTTATTTAAAGAAGCACTGTCTGCGAGAGACAATACTGTACAGTTGGTCGCGATAGAAAATTCGTCTTTTATAATTGTGCTTACTTTTTGATTGGTAAAACTATCATTTAAGGTATGATTAAAAAAAGCGGCATCTATCACAGCATTGTCAGCACCAATAAAGTCTTGTAAGAGCGTAGCGAAGGTTTGTCTATAGTCGTGTTGTACCGTCTGTATTTGGTAGTTGTTGTTAGCCGTGGCTTCTGTTAAATCTGGGTTGGTTCCCGAAACGCCGCCATGAACGGGAGTGCCAAATACAAACATAGGTGCAATTTCGCCATGGTCTGTACCAAAATTACCGTTTTCTTTAGCTTTTCTACCAAATTCAGAAAATGTTAAGCCTACGATGTCTTCATCTAAATGTTGACGTTTTAAATCGGTTGTAAATGCTTTGATGGCTTCAGAAAGTTCTGTGAGTAGATCGTGATGTCTACCCGTAACATCTCCAATGCCTTGCACTTGAGCATTGTGAGTATCAAAACCCGAAATACGCACCATATAGACTTTAGAACCTAGGTCGCCACTAATAAGACGCGCTACCGTTTTGAGTTGGTTAGATAAATCGGTATCTGGATAACTTGCGCCATTGGTGCCAGCATTAAATGCCGTTGAAATAGCATTGGCATAGGTATTCGATAAACTATCGGTATTATTAATAAACTCCAATTGTTTGCCATAATCAGAATCTGGTAGGTGCTGTGGTGGGACACCTCCAAGACCATTTAAAACCGAATAAAATCCAGAAGGATCTTGCCCTGTAATGTTTAAAGACAAGCCATGGGCTTCTTCTGCATGAAATCCTAAAGAGGTTTTGTTAGAGCCTATTTCTACAGCCAAGGGGAAGGTTTCTAATATTAAATCTGCATAATACAATTCCATAAAACGACCAATCCATCCTGTATCTGCGCCATTAAGCAAGCTGTTGCCATCGTTTCCTGTAAGGTAGAGGTCTGTAGATTTAAAATGACTTTTATTTTGAGACGGGTACCCTACCGATTGCATAATTCTTAAAATCCCTTCATCATACAACGATTTAAAGCCTACAAGCGCAGGGTTTAAACCTATTTGTTGCTGGTCTGTCAAGGTTGTGTCGAGCGTAATAAACTTGGAGTTGCCCGTATTAG
Source organism: uncultured Hyunsoonleella sp. (assembly GCA_964562415.1). GTDB lineage: Bacteria > Bacteroidota > Bacteroidia > Flavobacteriales > Flavobacteriaceae > Jejuia. The sequence continues at coordinate 1,782 of CAZLTR010000122.1, forward strand.
GGACTTTTATATTAGGCCTTAAATTACTGTAGGTGTCGTATTGATTGATGGGGATAACCGTGTTTAAGCCATCATTGGCCCCAGCGAGATTGATAAGTACTAATTTGCGGTTAGAAATATCTGGACAGTTGGCAAATGGCATGAATGATTTTAAAGCAGCTTGCAGCTCCAGAGGGGTTAAGGCTAATGCCGATGCTGCCGAGGATAATCGTATAAAGTCTCTTCTTTTCATAATTTTTGAGCTTACATTAATTGAAATTCTGCAGCATTTACCATGGCAGTAATTAGCGCATTTAAACGTGTTCTAACAACGGTAGCATCACTGTCGTTACGGTATTGATTCCAAACTCCTGTCCAATAGTAATCTGGAAACCCTTCATCTACTAAAAAACTTTTAAAATAGTTAACGCGATCGGTAGTAATGGCTTCTGGATATAGCAGTGTCGCTATTTCGGTAATTAGGGCATTAGGATCTGTGGGAGCCTCTATATGGCGTTCTACAAAGGCTACGGTATCGAGTTCGCCATAAATTCTAGCGTTAGTACTAATTGTATTTCTGCCTTGTATCAAACTCTCAATAAGTTTATAGCGCCCTATAAGGGTATTGGAAGAAAACCAGTTCCTGTCAAAATTAGGCTCTTGGTAATAAGCGGGGTAACCTGCTACAGAATCAGGATCGTACAAGGCCATACCCGCAGCAGGGAAATAGACATTATGCACAAACCGTAAAAAGAAATTGGTATAAAACTGTGGCAAGTTGGTTTCTGGATTGGGGTAGTTAAATTCGAATACCGAACAGATTTCAGAAAATAATTGTAGCGGGCTTTTTATAATACTGCCAATACGATTATCGGTAGGATCGGCATCATCGGTATCGTAAAAATGCGCACTACTCAATAATGTGGTAACTACAGGTAAGATTTCAAAATTATTAGCTATAAGGATGTCAGCCAAGGGAGTAATGATATCGGTTTCTACACTGTCGTCCCAGGTGCTTTTTACGAAATAGCGGTATAACTTTCTACAATAGGCTTTTGCGGTTTCTGGTTGCGCAAAAATCATGTCAACAAATTCATGAAGTTCTTCAAAAATACCAGAAGCGGTTGTTCTACCCGTAATGACTTGTCCGCCAAAAGCAGAGCTAAAGGTTTTATCGCTTTTATCGTGTTGGTTCACATTAATGTAACCCATGGGGATGCCCGTATCGGCATCGATAATACTTCTATCACTTCTTTTTTTGAAGCCAGAAAAGACCTTAGCGGCTTGTTGAATGTCAATTTCGGTATAATTGGTATAGTTGTCCTGTCCAATTTGCTCCCCTTTTAAAATGGTAAAGAGTTCTAAATATTCGCGGGCATAATTTTCATTGGGATTGGTTCTATTATTTTGTGTGTTATCTAGGTAATCTAACATGCCATTGTCTAAGGTGATTTTTTTAGCCAAGGTTTTAAGATTGCCCATTGCATAGAAATCTAAGAGTCTTAAATGGTCATAAAAATAAGTAGCACCGCCAACACCAGAATCTTTACCCACTGTAAAACTTGTATGTAAAAAGAAACTTAGTTTGTGCTTTAAAGTGACGTGTTGCATGGCATTGTGCCACCACCATGCGCAGACATGAGCACGTTTTCTGTTTTGCCCACTAAATGAATTGGGGAGTGCTGTAGATGAGGTCCAATACCCATCTGGATTGGCCGTAGGTAGCGGGTCGTAGGGCGCTGCGAGTGCATTTGGAACTGCAGTGGTTAAACTGGCAACAGCATCTACGGCAGACATGCCCACAAAAGTTTCAAGTTGTGTTTTGCTAAAGTTAAACGTCGCACGGCGTAACAGGTGCTTGGCCTTTCTTAAATCTAAAGCTGAACGAAGTGGCGTAAGTGATGGCATACATTAAATTTTCATTAAAGTAGTAAAAAGACGAGCATATGAAAAATAAAATGTATGTTTTTCGTTGAAAACCAGTGTGTTATTCTTGTTTTTCGGATGAGTTGTTTAGAAACGTAATCTAAAACTTAAATTAGGCGTAATGCCAAGTGATTCATTTTCAATTCTAGTGATGGTGTTGGTATCGTCTAAGGTGTAATAGGTGTTTAGAGTATTTTTGGTATTAAAAATATTCCAGATGGAAGCACCAAGTATCGCTTTGGTAGATTTAGAGACTTTAAAATTATATGTTGCAGAGCAGTCTGTTCGCATATAGTCTTCTAAATTACGGCTATTAGGACTCGCGTAAGTTATGGCCTCGTCATTTTCATTTTGAATGCCGGTTGGTGGCGTAGTAGGCCTACCAGAGCGCCAATTGAAACCTAATGATAATTTAAGTCGCTCATTGGTATAACTGCTTGCAAATGTTAGCGCATGCTTGGTGTCGGCATTATTAGGAAACCGTACCCCTGCATTTAAAGAAGGAAACAGATAGGTGTTGTTGCTGTAGGCATAGCCAAGCCATGCACTTATATTGTTTTTAAATTGCTTATTGACTAAAACATCAAGCCCTTTAATGTCGTAACTGCCAATAGCATTTACAAATTGGAATTGATTTTGAAATCCTTGGCTTCTGGTTGTAATGCCATCTACTTTTTTTATAAAAACTTCAGCGCTTATTAAAAAGCGATGTTTCGCATAATGAATCCCTGCAGATGCTTGTTTACTTTTTAAAATGGGCACTGGGAAAATGGTTTTTCCGTCCTGTTCTACCGTTTCTGTATTATTATTAGAAAGAACCCAGCGGCGGTTTTCTATTCCTAAAAAATCGTTTTGAAGATCTATGGTTTGCGATGTTGTTTGGTGTTTAAACTCCCCTAAAATTTCTAGACGGAATACATTTAAAAAACGCTGACTAAAATTTAAACGGGGTTCTATTAAAGTTTCGTCAAATTTATTGAAGCGATTTAATCTCGTTCCAAAATGGCATCTTGTTTTGGCATTTGTAGATAGGTAGCCTACTTCGCCGTAAACAGCATTTGTACGAACGACTTCCCGTATAAAACTTCTAAAAAGTGGGTTATTAACATCCTGAAGGTTGCTAATACCAACTTCGGTAAATTGGTACCCTGCATTTAATTTAAGATTAGCGTTAAGGTTGTAATTAAGGTCTAATTTTGCAGTACCATCAAAGACTTCGTTTTTTTGAATTAAACGTTGGTCGTTTATAATATCAAAATTAGTGGCTTCTAAATCATAATTCGTAAGGTAAATTTGGGCCGTGCTTTCTAAATTAGAACGCCAATGCCTTGTATGCGAAATGCTGTAAGCAAGATTTTTTTGAGAGAGGTTGCTATTTAAAGCTTCGTTGCGTAGGGTGGTACTAAGACTTTCTTCATAATTTAAAGTATTAGTGATATTTAAGACATGGAAGCGTAGTTTGTCTTTTTTTGAAATGTCGTATAAAAATTTTAGCGAAAGGTCATGAAATCTAAAAGATTCGTTTTGTGAGATGCTATTGTTATTTTGCGTGGTATTGGATAAATCAGAATCTTGAAAAACGCGCTTAAAATATTGGTCGTAAGTTGGTGTTAAAATAAGATCTGTAATAGAACGCCTGGAGGCAACCTGTAATTCGGTACGTTTGCTTAGAGGAATTTTTGCATAAGCATGGGCATTAATTAAATTAAAACCAACACCAGCCGTAAAAGTACCATCTATGGTGTTAGACAGTTGCATATCGATAACACTAGAAACACCATCTCCAAATTTTGCCTTAGTCCCATTTTTAGACACATTAATCTTTTTTGTCGTGTAGGGGTTAAAGGCAGAGATGAGTCCGAAAAAATGGCCTGATTGGTACATTTTAATACCATCCCATAAAATTAAGTTTTGGTCGTGAGTACCGCCTCTTACGTTAATGTTAGACACCGATTCTTCTACACTATATACCCCAGGAAGTGCTTGAATTGTCTGTAACACATCGGGTTCTATAAGACCAGGGAGAATTCCAAATTTTTCAGGTTTTATGGTTAAAGAACCATCATTAAGTTTGGTAATACCAGAGGTTAAATAGTTTTTAATCACAATCTCATCCAATTGCTCTCTAAGAATAGGCAATTGGTTTTTTTTACGTTCTACTATAGTGATAAAGCGCTTATTTAACAGGTGAAACTTTAAATGCGTTTCAAGTTCCAATTCACGAATTGCGAGGTTTAAGGGAAGCTCTGTTTTAGGAAGCTTAGCCATACTGTTTGCAATTGTTTCATCGGCATAAGAAAAACGTACATTATACCGTTTAGAGAGTATTTTTAAAATGGACGTGAGTGCTTGCTTTTTTTCAATGGTCTGTGCACAGAGGTTAAAACCATTAAAAAAAAGAATTATGTTTAAAAGAAAAAGAACCCCTTTTTTATTCACCTTTTAAAGTAATCGTATTATCCTGTTTGCGATAGTTAATTTGAAGTGGCAAACAAATAGATTTAAGTGCAACGTCTATATTGTCATGAGTAAAAGTTCCTGTAAACAATTGCATGGCATCAATATTAATTAATGTGATGTTAACCTGGTATTGTTTTTCAAAAGTAGCAATAACATGTTTAAGTGGTGTACTTTTAAATTCACTTTCGTTATGTAGCCATGAAGGCGCGTTGCGGTATTCCTTTTCTTTAGCAATAATTTTCCCATCGCTAACTAAAAAATGATCTCCAGGTTTTAGTCGCGTTTCTTCAGAATTATAAGTCACCCCAACCAAACCTTCATAGCAAATAACTTCAAAAGTATTGTTGCGCTGTTTTACATTAAACTCGGTACCATATACGGTAACCTGCCCTAAGCTTGTTACGACATTAAACGTAGCGCCTTTAGCTACTTTAAAAAACGCTTCGCCTTTTAAAGTAACATCCCGTTCTTTAGTCCAACGCTGTTTGTTATAGGCTAACGAAGAATTGGCGTTAAGAGCAACTGTAGAGGCATCGGGTAAGGTTACTGTCGTTTTTTGAGCTACGACAGTGGTGATTTGAGTCTCTAAAGTTGTTGTGTAAAAATAAACACTAAAACTAATTGCAAGTACAGCAGCAATGCGTAAAAGCGGCTTTAGCCAATTGGATTTAGAGGTTGTTTTTTCTTTACGAATAGTCGTTAAAACAGTATCTAAAGCCTCAGGTGTATTGTAATCGGGTGCTTTAAAATGCTGTAGATGCGTGTTTAGTTTTATCAAATCATCATAGTCCTCAAGCGCCTTAAACGCTTTGAGTTCTTGGTCGGTTAACGCATTGTCTAACCATTTTGATATTAATTCTTCTCTATTCATCATATCTCGTATTCAATTATATAACAAGTTAGTTTTGCTTTTCCCTACCTTGTGTATTGTTTTTTTTAATGCTAACCTTATGTAGCATACATAAATGCTTAAAAATTTGGATAGCGCTTATAAAAGCGACAACTTCTAACTTCTAACTTCTAACTTCTAACTTCTAACTTCTAACTTCTAACTTCTAACATCTAACTTTAATCATAGTTCCTCAATGTCTTCACGTAATTTTTTTAGAGCGCCATAAATGCGCTTTTCTACGGCCTTAACAGAAATGTCTAATAGAGCAGCAATTTCTTTAAAGCGTTTCCCTTCCACTCGGTTCATCATAAAAGCGAGACGCTGCGCCTCGGTTAAATTAGAAAGTGCACGTTGTAACTTATCATTATACTGGGACTCCTGCATTAAAAATTCGGGAGATTCATTAGTATAGTGTTTGGGGTGTTGTTGCCTATGTTTTAAAACCACCTTTTGGTGGGCCACTTCATTAAGCATTAAATTATTTGCCGTTGTAAATACAAAGCTTTTTGCTTTTTCGGGAGAAACCTTCGCACAATTCTGCCATAACTTTATAAAAGCTTCCTGTACTTTGTCTTTAGGATTAAGCAAGTCTCCAAACTTATAGTATAAGAAATCGTGTAAATCTTTAGAATACTTATTAAATAGAGAAGAAAAAAGCTGTTCTTCACAAATAGATTCATGTAGTTGTTTGCCCATATATGTTGGAGGTTGATGGTACTAAAATAGTCTTTTTTGAATTTTTTTTAAGTTTTTTTTAAAAAGAGGGTAGGGATTTTAAAAGATAAGCTGTTTTATAAGCAAAACATAATGTATAACCCAAAAACATAGATACCATGAGAACTAAACTTAAATTTTTATTCGTAGTGCCTTTTTTTGCCCTTTTAAAGTTTACGTAATGTCAAGAAGAAGAAATTGAAGTGACGACTCCAGACGAATCTGAAGTATTAACAGAAACTTCAGAATTGACAAGCTTTATAGAAGCCGCTTCTAGCTTTGATGGTTCGGAAGATGACATTATTGATCGAGCCAGTTGTATTTCTGTAAAGTTACCTGTTATTGTTAAGGTACGTGGCATAGAACTTCGCATTGACTCTAGAGCAGATTTTATGAAAATACGCCGTCTTTATGATGAATTCGAGGATGATGTAGATCGTTTAGATATTATATTTCCTATAACCATTACCAATGCAGATCATGAAGTGGTAAGCATACCTAATGTTGAAGCTCTAACACGTTTTATAGCAGAGTGTGAAGGCAAAGATGATGAAGACACAACGATTAGATGTATCGATTTTCAATACCCAATTGCATTTTCTGTATTCGATGCTAATGCAGAGATTATCAATACAGTTACCGTTGAGAATGACAGTATTTTAAACCGTTTTATGAAACGTGTTAGAAATGCAGAAGTTGTTGCAAGTTTAAATTTCCCTGTAACTATGGTTTTAGCAGATAGTACATCTTTAGTAGCCGAAGATAATACCATGTTAAAGCGTATTATAAGTGAGGCGAGACGTACCTGCGCTAAGGCTAATGATTTTTCAAAAGAACGTTTACAGCGTTATTTAACACGATGCCCTTGGATTATTAAAGAGTTTAAAAGAGACAATGAAGATAGAACAGCGCGTTTTGAAGCGTATGCGTTGAATTTTAAGAACGATAGTCTTGTGCAAATGCGCGGTAGAAATGGAGATGTGTTAACAGGAACTTGGGGATTAAGACCAACACGACGTGGTGTGCTTTTAAAAATGCAATTTGATGCTTTAGCCGATTTTACTTTAGAATGGTTGGCTTACGATTTCGAGGACGGAAAAATTAAGATTCATGAAGTAGGAGGAAACCGTTTAATCATGGACAGAAATTGTGAAGTTATTATAGAAAACTCAAGAGAAAGAATCCATGAGTATTTAAAAACATGTTTATGGCGTGTAGATAGTATTAGTGTTAGTGGTGTAGATAAGCGAAGAGATTATATAGGCACACCGTTAAAATTCTTAGACGACAATAAGGTAAGTATACGTGCTAATGGAGAGCTTATACAAGGGACTTATGCTTTAGGAAAACGCAATGAAGAGTTTACGTTAGAAATAGACTTGGCCTCTAGACCAGATTTAAAACTACAATGGGTTATCAACTTTTTAAGAGAAGATCGCATTTTACTAACCAATGGAAACGGGATGCTAGTCCTAAAAAGACATTGTCCAGAAAGAGATGAAGATTTTGAATTTATCACTCGAGTTTTAACGAATGGACGTTGGAAAGTGAGCACTTACATTGATCAAGGTGCAAACGAAACAAGTAATTATGATGGGTATACACTAGCATTTAATGAAAATGGCCGCGTAGTTGCAGCAAACGATACAAATACTTATGGAGGTTCATGGTTAGCTTACAGAGCATTAGGGTTGAATTTAGGACTCAATTTTAGAACACAAGATGAACCATTTAATGAGTTGAAACACAGATGGAAATTAAAAGAAATTGCTCCAGAACGTATAGAACTTAAAGATTATAACGCTGCCGGAGAAATAGAGCGCATACTTGTAATTGAGAAAGAAAATATTTAGTTGGTTGATAGGAGAGGTTATCTTGTTGTAAATTGGTTTGAAAGTTAGTGTGATAAGATGCCTCTCTAAAGGCTACCAGATTTAGATCTGGTAGCCTTTTTTAGTTTTAATTGCATAAGGTTTATATCTAAGTTAATAGGTGTACAGTGTATAAACAATACTTGTATTAAGGAAAAACCAAATATTTCGCTATTTTTGCAATTCTAAAAAATTAATCAAATCACAGGCCTATTGTTAAGACCTGTAAACTGAATACTAAAGAATTATGTTTAATAATTTAAGTGATAAATTAGATAAAGCCTTACACGTTCTTAAAGGCCACGGCAGTATTACCGAAGTAAACGTAGCAGAAACGTTAAAAGAGGTAAGACGCGCCTTGTTAGATGCCGATGTTAACTTTAAAATTGCAAAGCAATTTACAACGACTGTAAAGGAAAAAGCATTAGGGCAAGATGTATTAACGACATTACAACCAGGCCAATTAATGGTTAAAATCGTAAAGGATGAACTTACGACTTTAATGGGAGGTGATGCAGAAGGTATCAATTTATCGGGAAAGCCAAGTGTTATTTTAATGTCAGGTTTACAAGGATCTGGTAAAACAACATTCTCAGGAAAGCTTGCCAATTATTTAAAAACAAAAAAAACAAAGCAACCTTTACTCGTAGCTTGTGATGTATACCGTCCTGCGGCAATAGATCAGTTGCATGTTGTAGGTGAACAAATAGGCGTTGAGGTGTTTAGTGATCGTGGTAATAACGACCCTGTAGCTATCGCACAGGCAGGTATTGCACATGCTAAAGCTAATGGCCATAATGTTGTGATTATAGATACTGCGGGACGTTTGGCTGTAGATGAGGCCATGATGACCGAAATATCTAATGTACATAAAGCCATAACTCCACAAGAAACCTTGTTTGTTGTAGATGCTATGACTGGACAAGATGCTGTAAACACTGCAAAAGCCTTCAACGATGTGTTAAACTTCGATGGGGTTATCCTTACAAAGTTAGATGGTGATACACGCGGTGGTGCTGCCATTTCTATTAAATCTGTAGTTAATAAGCCCATAAAGTTTATTGGTACTGGTGAGAAAATGGAAGCGATAGACGTGTTCTATCCTTCTCGTATGGCCGATCGTATCTTGGGTATGGGAGATGTCGTATCT
>CAZLTR010000123.1:0-6687 GCA_964562415.1 uncultured Hyunsoonleella sp.
TTAAAGTTAGAAACTTTATGTTACAGTGAAACAATGTCTTTGAATGCGGGTTTAACCAGATGAGGCACTTTTTGAAGTTCATAGCAGCGCTACGGACAAAAAAAGTAACGAAATAGGGGTAAATTTCAGCCATTTTTTAGGAAATAGAAAACGTCAAGATGAGTTCAATGTTAAAATCGCTATAATTTCTATGTGTTGCTTTTATATTAAGGTATTTTAGTCCTGTAAAGTTACAATCTGAAAATACGATTATTATGAACAAACTATCTACAGCAGAAATCGAACAACACTTGGAGCAATTTAGCGAATGGGATTATTTTGATAACGCCATTCATGCCGAATTTGAATTTGAAAACTTTAAGGACTGTTTTAGTGCTATGAGTCGCATTGCGTTTGAATGCGAAGCCCTTAACCACCATCCCGATTGGAGCAATGTATATAATGTGCTAAAAATTACCCTTAGCACCCATGATGCTGGTGGCGTTACGGCTAAAGATTTTAAATTGGCTAAGGCTATAGAAGCCATTGTAGAACCCGAAGAAGATTAAATTTGCAATTATCTAAGCTATTTTTAACTTTGTGCAACTAAAATTATAACTATGGGAAGAGCTTTTGAATTTAGGAAAGCAAGAAAAATGAAGCGCTGGTCTGCAATGAGTAAAGCCTTTACACGTATTGGAAAAGACATTGTAATGGCCGTAAAAGAAGGCGGTCCAGATCCCGATAGTAATGCCCGTTTGCGTGCTGTCATTCAAAATGCCAAATCGGTAAACATGCCTAAAGATAACGTAGAGCGCGCTATAAAACGTGCTTCAGATAAGAGCCAAGGCGATTATAAAGAAGTTATTTTTGAAGGGTATGCCCCTCATGGTATTGCTATTTTGGTGGAAACTGCAACCGATAATAACACCAGAACCGTTGCCAATGTAAGAAGTTATTTTAACAAGTGCGATGGAAGTTTAGGCACATCGGGCTCTGTTGTTTTTATGTTTGACCATACCTGCAACTTTAGAATTAACGCCGAAGGTTTAGATCCTGAAGAAGTAGAACTAGAATTTATAGATTATGGTGCCGAAGAAGTCTTTGCTGATGAGGATGGCATTTTAATATACGCGCCTTTTGAAAGTTTTGGAGCAATACAAGCCGCTTTAGAAGAGAAAGGTGTTGAAATTTTATCCTCTGGTTTTGAACGGATCCCTCAAGTAACGAAACCTTTATCGGGTGATAAGGTGGCCGACGTAGAAAAGCTTCTGGAAAAATTAGAAGACGATGACGATGTGCAAAACGTATACCATACAATGGAGGAAGTGGTAGACTAAACACACTGTTATAAAATTATAGAACATCCGAAGCTTTTTAGTTAAAGCTTCGGATTTTTTTGCTTTACCATTTCGTTTTACAAGCCTTATTCCAATATAGTATCGCCTAAAACACTACCATGCCAATTACCTACTGAAATTACAATGCTAAAACCTCCTTTTCTTTATGCTAGTTTCAAACGCTAAAACGTACAATTTAGAACTTCCATCCTGTAGGCTGTCTGAAATTTGAATCCGTTCTACGATTATCTCTACCTAAAGTAGGATTCTTTTATATATTTGCGCGTACAATTTTAGGGATAATTTTAACGCTATTATGAAACCGACTTGTTAAAAATAATTATTTACATACAGCAGAATGATTATTTTTAACATCAAAGGTCGCATCTGACCTTTTAAAAAAAAATAAAAATAAGCAGATGAAAAAAAAAGTAATACGTACTGCCACCATACCTGTGTCTTTATCTGGTCTTTTAAAAGGACAATTAAAATTCTTAACACAACATTTTAATGTGATTGGCGTGTCGTCTTACGATAAGGAAATCTTACAATTGTTGGAAGAACGCGAACAAATTAGCACCAAGCCTATAGAAATACAACGTCAAATCGCTATATTTAAAGATGTTAAATCTCTAGTGCAATTGTATTTATACTTCAAAAAAGAAAAACCGTTTATTGTGCACTCCATTACACCCAAAGCAGGACTGCTAAGTATGGTAGCTGCAAAATTGGCGGGCGTTCCACACAGACTGCATACCTTTACTGGGTTAATTTTTCCAACAAAAACAGGGTTTAGTCAAAAGTTACTCATTACAATGGATCGCATTTTATGCGCTTGTGCTACTAAAATTTATCCTGAAGGCAATGGGGTTAAAAATGATTTAATCAACTATAAAATCACCTCCAAACCGCTTAAAATCATTGCCAATGGCAATGTAAATGGTATAGATATGAACTACTTCTCTCCTAGTTTGTACGACGCCGCTTTTAAGGCCAACTTAAGAAAGGAATTAGGAATTGCTCCAGAAGATTTTGTATTTGTATTTATTGGCCGATTGGTTACCGATAAAGGGATTAATGAACTCGCTCAAGTATTTTCTAAACTTAGCGTTTCCCATGCCAATATCAAACTCTTACTAGTTGGAGGTTTTGAAGCCGAATTAGACCCAGTAGCCCCAGAAACCCTTGATATCATCAATACCAACGAAAACATCGTTTCTACAGGTTGGGTAACCGATGTAAGACCTTATTTGGCCATATCGAATACCTTAGCTTTTCCAAGTTATAGAGAAGGATTTCCTAATGTAGTCCTTCAAGCAGGCGCTATGGGCGTTTCTAGTATCGTAACCAATATTAACGGATGTAATGAAATTATCATTCCTGGTAAAAATGGCAGCATCATTCCTGTTAAAGATGAAGACGCTTTATACAATGCCATGCAAGACATAGCCCTTTCTAAAGTACAATTCAACGCTAAAGATTGTAGAGCACTTATCGCCTCTCGCTATCAAAGTCAACTGGTATGGGATGGTGTTCTTGAAGAGTATTTACAATTGAGTTAATTTTTTACACCTCAAAATTAGTCTCCATGAAATTAGCTTTATCTGCCCTTTTAGCCGCATTTCGTTACCAAGCATTCTGGTGGATGGATCGTTTAAAAGGAGGCCCTGTTAAATCGCATTACAAGGATATTGTATCGCGTTTAGACCCTAAAAACGCCGTAGCAGCGCAGGCAGCACAGGCCAAAGCCTTAGAGGCCTTATTACAGCACGCTGTAAACACCATTCCGTTTTATAAAGACAAGGCGGGCACACCTTTAGACCTCGTAAATTTCCCAGTGGTTACTAAATCGACACTTGTTGAGAATACCCATGCATTTAAGTCTAGCACCTATCTTTCTAAACCTCTCACCACCAGAAAAACCAGTGGTTCTACAGGTACGCCTTTTGCAATTGTACACGATGGCAACAAAGTGCAGCGCAATACAGCAGATAATTTATACTTCTCTATGAAAGCGGGATATCAAATTGGCTATAGCCTGTATTACATTCGCCATTGGAACCCTGCTTATAAAAAGTCTAAACTGCAAAATTGGTTGCAAAACCTAAGACCTATAGAAGCTGTAACCCTTAAACCCGATACTATTGAGGCCTTATTAAAACAAATGTCGGCAGATCCAACACGTAAAGGCATCTTAGGGTTTCCTTCTGCTTTAGAACTGGTATGCAAATATTTAGACGCCAAAAACGCTGCGCCTTTACCTTTTAAAGTCAACTCTGCTATAGCCATGGCCGAAGCCTTAAACAGTTATACAAAACAAAAAATGGCATATTATTTTAACACCAATATGGTATCGCGTTACTCTAATATGGAAGCAGGCATCCTGGCACAAGAAACTACAGAGACCCCTTCGGTATTTACTGTTAATACGGCCTCTTATCATATTGAAGTTTTAAAGTTAGAAGACGATAGCCCTGCTCCAGAAGGGAGCTTAGGTAGAATTGTAATTACCGATTTATACAATTACGCCATGCCACTTATTCGTTACGATACCGGAGACCTTGGCCAAGTTGAACTCAAAAATAATCAGCCTGTATTTACGAGAATAGAAGGTCGAAAATCAGATACCATCTATGATACTAAAGGCCATGTGGTTTCTGCTTTTATGATGACAACCATCGTCAACTACCCTAACATAAATCAAGTGCAATTCATACAGTATGGTAAAACAGCTTATGAATTAAAACTCAATGTAAATGTTAATTTTAACTTAGAAGCAGAATTAAAAACACAATTCAAGCAATTTTTAGGTGAAGATGCGACACTTAACATCAATTATGTAGACGACATCCCCCTATTAGCTTCAGGAAAGCGTAAATACACATTAAATACATACCATAATTCTTTATAGTATTGGCGTTGTTTTAAGCTTTAGTTTTATTAAAAATCCTACCTTGCACACAAATTGAGATTAATACCTTATGTTATGGAATTGTAAATTTTAACATCTATAACAACCAAAACAAAACAGGCCTCGTATAACCTTTAGGAATTTCTCTTTTTAAAGACATTTTAATTAATGACAAAGCAAAACATTGTAATAATAGGTGCCTCTGGACACGCTAGCGTTATCATAGACATTATAGAACAATCTGGCAAACACACAATAGTGGGTTTAATAGACAGTCACAAACCTAAAGGATTTAAATTATTTAATTACAGTGTCTTAGGTGATGAGTCTGAAATTAAAACTTTAATAGATAGTGGTCTAATTTCTGGAGGTATTGTAGCTATAGGCGACAATGCCACACGACAGCGTATGGTAGAAACGGTAGAACGTATCAGCCCAAATTTCGAATTTATAACTGCCATACACCCCACTGTAATTTTAGGCAAAGAAGTCCTTATAGACAAAGGCACTGTGGTGGTTGCTGGTGCCATTATTAACAGTAGCACCAATATTGGAGCGCATTGTATTATAAATACCAAAGCTTCTATAGGTCACGATTGCAATGTCGCTTCTTTTTCTAGTGTAGCCTCTGGTGCTACTTTAGGCGGCGGTGTTTGTGTTGAAACAGGAGCTATTATATGTTTAGGCGCTACCATATTGGGCAATCTCACCATTGGCGCACATGCCTTATTAGGTGCTGGAGCTGTAGCAGCGAGAGACATTCCTAGCTATGCTATAGCCATTGGTGTGCCTGCGAAAACTGTAAAGCAACGCAAAGCAGATACCCCTTACCTATGAAAATTAAAAACAGGGGCATTTTTCAAACCATTTCCATAACGTAAAAAGCCTATTATCGGTAAATACGATATGCTCGTCTAATATCTTAATCGTATTGAATAAATTCTTTGCGAATGCATTTTATTTTAGTTCCTTTTACATACATTTGAGCTTCTAAAGGATAAAACATGCGTTTTTTATACAATTGTTTTTTTAGGGCTTTAGGTCTAAAATTTAATAGAAGCATTCAAAATGAACCAAGATTTAAGGATAGTCTCTCTCACTAAAGTTGAATTACAAAATGCTTTAAAGACCAATACGTATTGGTCTCCCGCTTCGGCTTATGTGCCGTTTTCTAAAAGTAAAGCGGCTTGGTTGTTACAAAATGAGCGCATTGCTAATGATGATGTTTGTGCTGTCTTAGGTCTTGAAAATGATGAATTGGTGTCTTTCGTTTATCTAATCCCAGACCTTTTACAAACCACTACTGGAGTAACTAAAGTATACTGGAGTAGACGCTGGTGGATACACCCTAAATACAAAGATACTGTACTCCCAACCTTTACAATGAATACCGCCTTAGAGGCTGCAAATCATAAAATAATTATAAAATTTTTAGGTAGAGATGTAGAAGCCTATTACAAAAAACAACCTTTTAAAGAGGTTGCAGAACGCACTAGGTATTTCATTGTTTTTAATTTAGACGCCCATCTGCTTTCTTCTAAAATTCATTTTTTAAAGTATTTCTATTGGGGATTAAAACGTCTTGACAGGGCTTCTTTAAAACTTTCTGCGTTTATCAATACACGTAAAGTAAAATCACAAACAAAAGACTTAAATTATAATTATTTAGCGGTTATAGATTCCAAAACTTGGGCTTTTATAAAACCATTTTGTGCCAACGACTGCATCCCTAAAGACAGTGCATATATTAACTGGCAAATAGACAATAACCAGTATACCCATACCTTAGTAGAACACAAACATAAAAACACGTGTTTGGTCGCAGGAGCAGCTAATAGAATTTATAACACCAGTTTTACAGTCATAAAAAATGACGAAATTATCGGATTTATTTCATTTTTAGTGCGACGTCAAGAGGCTGTGATTCGATATTTCATTTGTGACGATGCCCATTTAGAATATTGTGCCAATGCTTTACTAGAAAATATTATAGCAACTAATGCCACCAATATTCAAACAGAAAACGACGTACTAGGGCAGTTATTACAACAAAAGTTTTTCAATATACATACCAATAAAAGAACACTGTATGGACTTGTAAACCATTCTATTGCAATAGAAGATGAGCTCTCATTTTTAGACCGCGATGGAAATTTTTCTTAAAAGATTATGAATTTTATAGACGTACTTAAAAATACATTTGAACGCCATAGCTTAAATAATGCGTTCTTTATCAATGAGACCTACCACACTTATAAAGACGTTGCTACGCTAATTGCTCAAATAAGACAACAACTTCAAGAACAGACTACTGTTGCCGATACAATGATAGGTCTGGTTACTCATAATGAAATGTATAGCTATGCTGCCATTATAGCACTTTGGCTAGAGGGCAAAGCCTACATCCCTATAAGTCCAGATGCGCCAGTAGTGCGTAATACAGAAATACTACAAAGC
>CAZLTR010000123.1:6697-10526 GCA_964562415.1 uncultured Hyunsoonleella sp.
GTACATATGTCATTGACACCTCTAGCACGTCATTATACAGTGCTGACTTTAAAATACTTAGTGACAAAAGCCTTAAAACACCTAAGACATATCAATTAGACGACAAGTCTTTTAATCCAGAGGCTCTCGCTTATGTATTATTTACCTCTGGCAGCACAGGAAAACCTAAAGGTGTTCCCATTACGTTTAGCAATTTAAACAGCCTTATTACGGCAATACAAAGTGATACGCATCATGACATTTTTCCTGACGATAAATGTCTGCAAATGTTCGAATTAACCTTCGATTTTTCATTAGTTACGTTTTTATACCCGCTACTACATGGCGCCTGTGTATATACCATTCCAAAAAATCAAATTAAATACCTATACATTTACAAGCTTATTTTAGAACATGGGCTAACCTATTTGGTCATGACTCCTTCTATTATAAATTATTTACAACCTTATTTTGATGAAATAGATGCCCAAACGATACGATATTGTTGTTTTGGTGCAGCACCGCTTCATCTTGAGGTACTTCTTAAATGGAAAAAATGCATTCCTAATGCCTCTTTATTTAATTCTTATGGCCCTACAGAATATACCGTAACAACTAGTTACTACAACCTTTCTAATACCCAAGATATACAAACTAAAAACGGTGTTGTAGCCATAGGAACACCAATGCAAAATGTAGACGCCATAATTATTGATGATAACCAAAATTTAGTGCCTTTAAATACACCTGGCGAATTATGCCTAGCTGGTAAGCAACTAACGTCTGGATACTGGAATAACCCAGAACAAAATAATGCTGTGTTTTTTGAAAAACATCACGGAACTAGTACTAAACGCTTTTATAAAACTGGCGATCTATGCACTACTAATGAAACAGGAGTTATTTCGTTTATTGGACGAAAAGATTTTCAAGTTAAAATACAAGGCTACAGAATTGAACTAGGAGAAATTGAATTTCATATACGTGCTGTCATTTCTGAAACTAATTTTACGGTCATTGATATTGCTCAAGATTCAGGAAATAAAGACTTATTTTTGGTAGTAGAAACAACAAAAGATTACGATTTTACAGCTGTTATCGACCACCTAAAAAAAGTATTACCAGCCTATATGGTGCCTAAATACACCGCTTGTATTGCAGAATTACCACATAATACTAATGGCAAATTAGATAGAAACACTTTAAAAACTTACTTAAAAAACCTTTAGAATGAATAGAGATCTTATTTTAGAAAACGTTAATGCTGCTTTTTCGAAAATACTAGAACATACTAATTTTAAATTAGACAATGAAACCACAGCGGCCGATGTTGATGGTTGGGAATCTGTAACACATATGTTAATTATAAACGAAATAGAAAAAACGTTTAATATTAAGTTTAAACTTATGGTTTTAATGGGAATGAATAATGTTGGTGACCTCTTAGATGCCATCACCGCCGAATTGAACAGCAAATAAGCTATGTATAGTCGTTTTTTAAAACCATTTTTTGATATCCTTATAGCCAGTATTGCTCTATTACTGCTATCCCCTATCTTTATTATCATAACGATATGTTTGTGGTTTTTAAATGATAAGGCTCCCTTTTTCACTCAAAAACGTCCTGGTAAAGATGAAAAAATCTTTAGTATTTTAAAGTTTAAAACCATGGATAATAAAACCGATGCTTCTGGAAATTTATTACCAGATAGCGAACGCCTTACTGTGGTAGGTCGAATTATTAGAAAAACATCTCTAGACGAATTACCGCAGCTTATAAACATTATAAGAGGAGAAATGAGTTTTATAGGACCGAGGCCTCTTTTAGTGAGATACCTCCCGTATTATACTGAAACCGAAAAGAAACGCCATAGTATTAAACCAGGGATTACAGGACTTGCACAAGTCTCTGGAAGAAACATGTTAAACTGGGATGACAGACTGGCTATGGATGTAGAATACCAAAAACATATGAGTTTTATGTTAGACCTAAAAATAGGTATTAAAACCGTAAAAAACGTACTCACCTCGAAAGACATTGCTGTAGATCCAAATACTGTAATTAAAGACTTAGATGAAATCAGATCAAAACATTAAATGGGCCATATTGGTTACCGGTTGGGGAAGAAATGCTAAAGACACCCTCAAAGCTTTTGTAAAGCATAAATTAGAACGCTCTACTATAAACTTAGTTGTTTATGAAGACGAACCTTGTGGTGCTAAAGATTATGCCGAAAAGCATGGCATAGAAACACTTCAAGTTTTAAGACGTAATTTTAATGATAGAATAACGTATCAAGAGCATCTTATTCGTGAAATACAAGCGAGACATATTGATTATATTTTTATGCTCAATTTTAAATACATTATTAAAGGACAAATGCTAAGTGCTTTTCCTAATAGAATTATAAATATACACCCCTCATTATTTCCTAGCTTTCTTGCAACTAAAACAGCCATTCAAGATGCTTTAGATTACGGCGTAAAAATTACAGGCATTACAACTCATATTATCGATGATAAAATAGATGAAGGTACTATTTTATGCCAACGTGCTATTAAAGTCGCCAAAACAGATACATTCGACACCTTATACCCTAAGTTTGCAAAGCAAGGCAAAAAAATAATTTTAGAAACCATCGCTCTAGTAGAGAATGCCCACAAGTAGCTAATAACTAACCGTACTATCTTTGTAGATTAACGATAGCCCAGTAACATTTAACGTTTTTTCTATTAAACTCTTAAGATACTAATTACTTTTACCCCATGAATTACAGAACTATAAAACGATTTTTAGATTTTACAGCCGCTTTAGTTGCATTGCTAATGTTATCGCCTATCTTTCTAATTGCAACACTGTGCTTACTTATTACAAATAATGGGAAACCTTTCTTTTACCAACAACGCCCTGGTAAAGACGAAAAGCTTTTTAGTATTATTAAGTTTAAAACAATGCGAGATCCCAAACCAGGTGACGAATCTAACCTTCACAACCTTAGTAGAGTCACTAAAATTGGTAGTTTTATTCGCAAATACTCTATAGATGAGATTCCGCAATTAATTAACGTCGTTAAAGGAGATATGAGTATCATCGGCCCCAGACCCCTATTAGTTAACTATTTAAAGTTATACAATGACGAACAAAAAAAGCGACATAATGTGAGACCTGGTATTTCTGGATGGGCACAGGTTAAAGGAAGGAACTCTCTCTCTTGGGCTGATAAATTTGCTTATGATGTTTGGTATGTAGAACACCAATCATTTATTTTAGATCTTAAAATTATTTTACTCACGATTAAACGTGTTATCAAACCCGAAGGCATTAACAACTCTGATAATGAAGGCACTACAATGCCCGAATTTAAAGGCAATAATTAGAAGATAGCGTCATGAGTGCGTTTAAACGCTATTAAACAGCAATTTTAGGTTTTAAGCTCTAAATCTTACATCCTTTTTTATGAGAAAGCTGGATTAATTTTTCTTTGCTAAATATTTGTAGTATATTGGATTTTATGTTAAATCATAGTAGCTAACACACTGTTTTGAAGGAGTATAACTACTAATTGTAAGATTATCTATTTCGTCGAAATACAAGAAATCACCGCACCGATTTAAAACTAAAAAAATAGTAGTTTCTTGTTAAGTCTCTCTTGTTTTAACGACTTAACAATACGATAAACCCAAATCTATTTTTTTAGAACGAATTGCAAATATTTAGAGTTTGAATATTATTACATCAAAAGAAGATTGGACTAGGGTTTTCGAGAGTTTACCTTATTATGATATTTATCATACTTATGATTATCATATCATCTCAAAATCCAATCCAAGCGACACCCCTATACTTATC
>CAZLTR010000124.1:0-5865 GCA_964562415.1 uncultured Hyunsoonleella sp.
AGCATCTCCCTTTTAAGGAGAGGGTCCTGGGTTCGAGCCCCAGCCCGGTCACAAAAAAAGTTAAGCTTATTGCTTAACTTTTTTTATTTTAGCATACCTCAAAAATGCACACGTGGCGGAATTGGTAGACGCGCTGGCTTGAGGGGCCAGTATCCGTTTTAGGATGTGGAAGTTCGAATCTTCTCGTGTGCACTACTACATAAAAAAATGCTACAACATCTCGTTATTAGCATTTCTACTCTTAATTTTTCGAAAGATTTATCCCCTTTTTTAAACAAGTATCTCTCACAAAAGCAAAAATTAACTCATGTTAATCCTGTAAGTTTATAAGTTTAGACCTAAACCTATGGTATTCTGCTTAGTAATTTGTATTTTTGTTTAAGAAAAAATAAATTTCCATGAACAATATTAAGGTGAATTTTAGTATTAAAGATCTAGAGAATCTAACTGGGATAAAAGCGCATACCATAAGGATATGGGAAAAACGTTATGATTTATTGCAGCCAGATAGGACAGATACGAATATTAGAAATTACAGCTTAAGTAGTTTGCAAAAGCTTTTAAATATATCCTTTCTTAACAATAGTGGTTATAAAATTTCTAAAATAGCCCAATTAAAGGATGATGAGATCCCTATTAAAGTTAGAGAAATTGCATCTCGAGCTAAAGTAGAAGACCATGCGATCAATGCCTTTAAGTTGTCTATGCTTAATTTTGATCAAGTATTATTTTACAACACGTACAATAACCTTATTGAAACTAAAAGTTTTAATGAAATTTTTTATTCCATATTCCTTCCGCTGCTTAATGAAATTGGATTGTTATGGCAAACCGACACTATTACACCAGCGCACGAACATTTTATAACCGCGCACATTAAGCAAAAGATACTCTTAAATATAGAACGCTTACAAATTTTAGAACCCAAACCTGCATCGAAGACTTTCATTTTATTTTTACCCGATAATGAGGTACATGATATTGGTTTGCTTTTTATTAATTACCAATTAAGAAGCAAAGGGTATCATACCATTTTCTTAGGAGAAAGTGTGCCTATGAATAGTTTAGTGAGTGTGTTAGAATTCTTTAATGAAATTACATTTATCTCGTATTTCACCGTTAATCCTGAAATAGGTGAAATCCCCAAGTATATAAAAGAGTTTAAATCCTTACTTTTATCCAATACAAATACCAATTTGTTACTATTAGGCCCTAAATTGCTATCCCTAGACGAAAATTTAGAACTCCCCGAACGCGTAGCTATATACGATTCTATAGAAAACTTAATAAAAGATCTTTAAATCTATTTTATTTTGTTTAACAATTAATTATATTTGTTAAACAATGAAACAAACAATAGCCATAATAGGATCTGGATTCTCTGCACTATCTGCAAGTTGTTATTTAAGAAAATATGGATACGATGTATCTGTATACGAAAAAAACGATACTGTTGGTGGTAGAGCGCGACAATTAAAACAACAAGGCTTTACATTTGATATTGGCCCTAGTTGGTACTGGATGCCAGATATTTTCGAAAAATTCTTTAATGATTTCGGGAAAAAAACTTCAGATTACTATACGTTAGATAAACTCGATCCTGCATATAAAATTTTCTTTAAAGACGAAGTGATTACCATAGGAGATACTATGGATAAAATATGTGCAGAATTTGACCGTATAGAACCTGGCAGCTCCAAGCCTTTACGTCAATTTATCGCTAAGGCTGCAACCAACTACGATATCGCTATTAATAAAGTGGTACTTAAACCAGGAGTTTCGCCTTTCGAATTGGTCACGCCAGAGACCGCAGTACGCGTAGGGCAGTTTTTTAAAACGATAAGTGGCGATGTTAGACGAAAATTTAAAAACCCTAAACTAATCTCTACTTTAGAGTTTCCCGTTTTGTTTTTAGGTGCTAAACCTAGTAATACCCCCGCATTTTATAGTTTTATGAACTATGCCGATTTTGGACTTGGAACATGGCATCCCAAAGGCGGCATGTATGAAGTAATTAAAGCCATGAAAAGCCTCGCTACAACATTGGGTGTACGCATCCATACCAATAGCACCATTGAAAAAATACATGTAGAGGGAAAGACTGCGACTGCACTGTCTATTAATGGCAACCTCAAAACTTTTGATATTATTTTGAGTGGCGCAGATTACCACCATTCTGAAACACTACTTGATAAAGTACACAGACAATACACCCCAGCCTATTGGGATAAAAAAACCTTTGCCCCCTCTTCCCTATTATTTTATATAGGTTTTGACAAGAAAATAGAGCGTGTAGAACATCATAATTTATTTTTTGATACGAATTTCGAAACACATGCCGAGGATATCTATGATACGCCTCAATGGCCTAAAGATCCGTTATTCTATGCTAATTTCCCTTCTGTAACAGATGCTTCTATGGCGCCTAAAGGTTGTGAAACTGGCTTTTTTCTCATCCCTATTGCGCCAGGTATAGAAGATACGCAACAATTGAGAGCACAATACCTAGACATTATATTGTCTAGATTTGAAAAACTTACCTCACAGGATGTGTAAAATAATATTATCTTTAAAGAATCCTTCTGTATTAATGATTTTATAAAAGACTATAATTCATACAAAGGTAATGCCTATGGAATGGCCAATACGCTTTCCCAAACTGCCTTTTTAAGACCTAAGTTGAAAAGTAAAAAAATAAATAACCTCTACTTTACAGGACAGCTTACTGTTCCTGGTCCAGGTGTACCCCCTGCACTTATTTCTGGAAAGTTAGTCTCTGAACTTATTTACAAATACCACAACCAAAATTAATTAATCTATGAAAGCACTATTTGATACCGTTTCGTATAATTGTAGCAAGCTTGTTACTAAAAGTTATAGCACTTCGTTTTCGTTAGCCACCAAAATGCTTTCAAATTCTATTAGAGCACATATTTATAACATCTATGGCTTTGTACGTTTTGCAGATGAAATTGTAGACTCTTTTCACGATTATGATAAAGCAGAACTGTTTGATAGCTTTAGTAAAGACTTAGAAAATGCTTTGGAACAAAAGATAAGTTTGAACCCTATCTTAAATGCGTTTCAATACACCTATCACAAATACAATATTGATAAGAGTTTAGTAGATGCCTTTATGAAAAGCATGCGTTTAGATTTAAGCAAATCTACCTACCTGTCTGATGACGAATACAAAGCATACATATACGGCTCTGCAGATGTTGTTGGCCTTATGTGCTTGACCATATTTGTAAAGGGAGACACAACTAAATTTAATGAACTTAAGGATTCTGCGATGTCTTTAGGCTCTGCGTTTCAAAAAGTAAATTTTTTAAGGGATCTTAAAGCAGATTTTAATGAGTTAAACAGAAGTTATTTTCCCAACGTAGACTTAGATAATCTTGACGAAAACGCAAAGCAGCAAATTATTGACGATATTGAAAGTGATTTCGAAAAGGGATTGAGTGGCATTAAACGTTTACCTATAGAAGCTAAATTTGGTGTTTTTATGGCGTACCGCTATTACAGTCAATTGCTTAAAAAGCTTAAAAAAACCCCTGCGCTACAAATTAAAGACACGCGCATTCGCGTTTCTAATCCTAAAAAGATAGAACTCTTAATGCGTAGTTATGTCAAATACCAATTAAATTTAATGTAATTTTAAACCATGACTATTTTACTTTGGATACTCGTCTTTTTAAGCACTTATGCCTTTATGGAATTTATGGCTTGGTTTACCCACAAGTACATCATGCACGGGTTTTTATGGTCTCTACATAAAGACCATCACCATAAAGATCATGACAGCTGGTTTGAGCGTAATGATGCGTTTTTTATTTTCTATGCTATTGTTAGTATCGGCTTTTTTTGCGCTTGGCAGTATGGTAATTTTTGGCCAGGACTCCCTATTGGTTTAGGTATTTTCGCCTATGGATTATCCTATTTTATAGTCCATGATATTTTTATACACCAACGTTTTAAACTCTTTAGAAATGCTAATAATTGGTATGCCAAAGGCGTACGCCGTGCCCACAAAATGCATCATAAACATTTAGGAAAAAGTGATGGTGAATGTTTTGGAATGCTATTTGTTCCTTTTAAATATTTTAAACGTAAATAGCGCGCATGTCTGGGCGTTCTCATTTTGATTATGTAATTATTGGTCATGGTCTTGCGGGGTTACAACTCGCTTTAGCCCTATGCAACGATGCTTGGTTTAGTACCAAACATATTGCACTTATAGACCCCTTAGACAAAGATGTTAATGATAGAACCTGGAGTTTTTGGACAGCTAAACCCACACCATGGGCACCTCTAATCCATAAAACTTGGACACATGCAGATATCCATACCTCTGCAAAGCATATACCGCTTAACTTAAAACCGTATACTTACCATGCTATTAGAGCCTTAGATTTTTACACTCATGCCTTCAAGATATTAAACGCATCGCCTACCATCCATATCATTAAAGCTACGGTTAAAGAAACGTCTGAAACTCCAACAACCGTCTCTATCACTACAGAAAACGAAACGTTTACAGCCCAACACGTATTTGATAGTAGACTGCCAGAAGCTTACTTCTCCTCTCAACACCCCATTGCTATCGTACAGCATTTTAAAGGTATTGTGATACGTACTAAAGCCCCTGTTTTCGATACCAATACCATAACCATGATGGACTATAGGTTAAAAGATGGTGCGCAAACGACGTTTACTTATGTCTTACCGTTTTCTAAGCATGAAGCACTTGTAGAGTTTACCTATTTTACCAAGACCCCTGTAGACGAGCAAACTTACGACCACTATATTGATACTTATATTAAAACCTACCTTAATGTAGATACTTATGACATTCTAGAGGCAGAAACAGGGCAAATTCCAATGACGACCTTTCCGTTTCAAAAGTACTCAACAAAGCGGATTACAAAAATAGGTACTGGTGGCGGTTGGGTAAAAGCATCTACAGGCTACGCATTTACGCATACCGAGAAAAAGGTCAACCAAATTGTAAAAAATATTAAAGCCAACACGCTACCCTCTAAACACCTCTTTAAAAGGAAGTATCTGTTTTATGACAAAATCTTTTTAAAAGTATTATGCGATGACAATCATAAAGGCGAATGGCTCTTCGAGCAATTTTACAGTAAAAATACGGTGTCTACGATGTTTCGATTTTTAGATGAAGAGTCTACTTTTGCTGAAGAACTTAAAATTATGAGCGCTTTATTTTCTTGGTCTTTTATCAAAGCCTTTTTTAAAACACTCTAGTGTTTAGCGGCTAATAAGGTGTCTAATGTTTGCTTTACGGTAGTACTGTTCCAATTGGCAGCTCCTGTTTTATCGATAACAATATTGCCTTGGGCATCTATTAAAAACGTTCTCGGAATACTTTTTACATTAAATGCCTTTGGCGCAGAAGTACTAGGCTTAAATACTGGAAAGGTATAGCCTTTGGCCTCTATAAATTTTTGAATCACCGCTTTGTCTTCATGAGATACAAAAACAAAGGCGACCTTATCTTTATAGCTCTTGTAAAGATCTTGTAAACTCCCCATTTCTGCAATACATGGCGGACACCACGTCGCCCAAAAATTAACCAGCACAACTTTACCTTCTAAGTCTTTAAAAGACAATTGTACGCCAGTTGTAGCTTCCAATTGCCACTCGTAATCCTCAACCTGTTTTTGAGCTTCTGTAGCAACTACAGAAGGCCCAAACAGTGCTAATCCTTTATTTAGAAATACCTGTATGGGTTGTCGTGTTTGCGGTATTATCATAAGAAGTATGACCACTAGAAAAATACCATTTTTAAACTTAGCCTTAGAAAACCCCATAATTACATGCGCTTAGCTTCTTCCCAAA
>CAZLTR010000124.1:5875-10435 GCA_964562415.1 uncultured Hyunsoonleella sp.
ACACATCCATTTCTGCTAATGTCATATCTTTTAGCGGTTTATTTAAAGCTTTCGCTTTGGCCTCTAAATATTTAAAACGTTTAGAGAATTTTTTATTGGTACGTTCTAAAGCATTTTCTGGATTTATATTTAAAAATCGCGCATAGTTTACCATAGAAAATAGCACGTCACCAAACTCACTTTCCATTGCTTGGGCATCACCACGTTTAATTTCGGCATTGAGCTCTTCTAATTCTTCCTCTACTTTTTCCCAAACCTGCTCTGGCGCTTCCCAATCGAAACCAACACCTGCTACTTTTTCTTGTATACGGTTGGCCTTTACTAATGCTGGTAAACTTTTAGGCACTCCTTCTAAAACACTAGTTTTGCCTTCCTTTAATTTTAAGTTTTCCCAATTTCGTTTCACATCATCTTCATTTTCTACCGTAACATCACCGTAAATGTGTGGATGCCTATTAATGAGCTTTTCACAAATACTATTGCAAACATCAGCAATATCAAACGCTTTAGTTTCACTTCCTATTTTAGAGTAAAAGACAATATGTAACAAGACATCACCAAGCTCTTTTTTTACTTCTTCTAAATCTTGATCTAAAATGGCATCACCAAGCTCGTAGGTTTCTTCTATAGTTAAGTGGCGTAGCGTTTCCATAGTTTGTTTCTTATCCCACGGACACTGGTCTCTTAACATCCATAATGGTCAATAACCTATCAAAAGCCTTAAGCTGATCTTGTCTTCTGTTCATTCGTTTCTTTTTTGTAAAAATACAATTTCTAATGTTTTGTCATGCTTCTTATTCACGATTACCCCAGTTCCCTTTATTAAAATAACGCTCACTTTTTACAAGTCGTTGCTGGAGCTTCATCCCAAACCCCTAAACCGTCTATAATAATTTGTAAAACATGAGACACTATAGGGCTCCTCATAAACCACCCCAAACTAGCATAGCCTAAATGTATATGCTCAAAAGCATGGGCTAGAGCTTTAATACTTTTATAATCTTGCCCCGAAACATGCACATAGGTGACCTGTTTTAAAGCATCGCCCTTATAAGTACTGGCATATGCAATTTTTAAATTAAACGTATTTTGTTTTTCAAACCATGTTTTTAAGGCTTCACATGGGGTACATTGTGCTTTAAAATATATCGTGCCTTGTGGTATATGTTTAGGTTTAAATTGAAAATACCAGCTTGGAACTTGTTTAAAATACTGTAGCCATGAGCTTCCAAATCGTTTTTTCATATCGGTATACTCTTGTGTATTAGACACTCCAATAGTATAGGCTATAGAAATAAAAACCCCCATAGCAAGTGCATAGGAGTTATAAAATAAACTTAGAGGTATAAATAGTACGGTAAACGACCACTGTATAGGATTCTTAATATAAGCATAAACGCCTGTGGTTACCAAAAATTGGGTTTTATCATAAGGAAAAGCGGTGCCTTTCCCCTTATCTACCAAATCGACTACAGCGATTAATGCAGGTAATGCGAGTATACAAATAATTTGAAACTCTAGTACCGACCATGTTGCATCATGAAATTCGCCCCACCCATACACCGCTACCGTAAACGGAATCACACACAGCAACAGTAAAGCCATGACGATAACTTGTAATGCTGCTCTATAAGGTAAGGCTGTGGATTCAAAACTCCATTTCCCCCATAAATACCCTGGTAAGAAGGCTCCAAATAGTACCATTAATTCTCCTAAAACCCACTTGGGTTTTAAGCTTAAAATCTCTTGCGTTTCAAGAAAAGGCATGAGTAGTAGATCTATCCAAAAAAGTCCTAACCCTATAATAAGTGCATGTTTCCCTTTACAGATATAGAAGGGTAACATCCATAAAAAAAGCCATATAAAGCAAATATCATAAGGCATTTTAATGCTATTGTATTCATGAAATACCCACAAATTTAAACCCACACAGTAATAGTTGATTAACGGTAAGGTAAATAGCAACCAAATAAAATTATAGAACAAGGCCCAGTTTAAGGCCTTTGATTGCTGTTTTTTTAAAATAAAAAACGCTAAAAGCACAAAGATTAAGGCTAGGACAGCTGTTCGAATTTCGGTTGGTGTGTGCATTAGTTCTCTGTAAAATACGATTGAATTAAATGCGCATTCATAAGGTCTACGGCATAGGTTTGGAAGGTTTCAAAGTACCATGAAGGCCCTAAGTCACAAGTAAAATTTGTTGTCCACAGCACTTCTGTTTGTCCTTCTTTTTCTCGCAATTCCACCTTAATGTCTTTAAAAGTCAACCAGTGCGCAATATGCGTATCATCACTTTTCACCGTAAAATATACGGCATCTTCTGTTTTTTCTTTTACCACTAAAACCAGTGTTCCTATTCCTTTGGTCGACGATTTAAATGCTATAGTTCTTTGAGCTCCTATAGCCAATCCTTCTCCTTTAATGTCTAAGGGTTTAGGAAATCCTATTTTAAAAAATAGAGGCAAATGAGCCTGAAAATTAGGCCTTGCATTTAATTGCTGTAGAGATGCGTTCTTTACGAATTGTACGGTTGTTATGGAATGTACCGTATCGCCTTTTATATAGTCTAAGGGCTGAAAAAGTAGTAAAAACAAAGGGATTATAGCAAAAGCATAGGTATTGGATTTGCGCTTTTTCAACATTTCGAAACACCAAA
The DNA here is from genome assembly GCA_964562415.1 of uncultured Hyunsoonleella sp. Taxonomy (GTDB): domain Bacteria; phylum Bacteroidota; class Bacteroidia; order Flavobacteriales; family Flavobacteriaceae; genus Jejuia. The sequence goes on from CAZLTR010000124.1 coordinate 8,532, forward strand.
CCACAATAGCGCCTACACCATAGAAAATTGGAGCCATAAATAGAATACAAACCAAACCTTCACCTAAAAAGATACCGCTTATTAAAAGAAACATCGTAATTGTTAAAAATACAATGCCATAAGCCGATTTAGGACGCTTTGAATACCTCACTATTAAAAGTGTTATAAGTGTGGGGATGCCAATAAATAACAAAGAGGTTTGCTCCAATCTATAATTCCCTACACATCTAAAACTTATACTGGCAATAGCTAGTACAACGATTAAGAGATAAAGGGTTCTTTTCTTAGTGTGACCTTTTAAAAAATTCATTTTTTTCATCTGTTTAAAATTTTCGCTATTAAACGTCAAACGCCTTAAAGGTAGGAGTTCTAAATTTAAAGCCTAAGTTGAGTAATTTTTCAGGATAGACACATCTGCTTTTTAAAATTAATTCTGTTTCTGTTCCCATGCATATTGCGCCCAGTTGTAATAACCACTTAGGCGTGTTAAATCCAAAAGCGACTTTTATTTTTTTTCGCAACGTTTTTTGAAAGGCTTCATTACGTATAGGGTTGGGCACACAAATATTATAAACACCTTCGTTTTGAGTACTTAAAAAGGCAATAGCACGGGTATAATCATCTTCTGTAATCCAACTGATGTATTGCCGACCAGAACCTTGTTTGCCCCCTAACCCCAATCGCGTCATACGCTTCATAATAGGAAATGCACCACCATTGTTCCCCAAAACTATAGAGGTTCTCGTTATTATTTTTTTTGTGTTTCGAAAGGTATAACTCTTAAATAATTGCTCCCAGGCTTTGCAGACATCCATTGAGAAATCGGCACCTATACGTCCCTCCGCTTCTGTCATAAACGCCTCTTCTGAATGTTGATAAATGGTAGCTGATGACGATTGTATAAATACTTTAGGCGGCTGCTTCAATGCTAATACAGCCTCACACAACACTTTGGTGCTTTTCAATCTGCTGGCGTAAATCTCTTCTTTATGTTTTGGGGTGTACCTACAATTCACAGATTTCCCCGATAGATTAATGAGCAGATCTGCGCCTTCTAATACAACCGCCCAGTCTCCCTTCGTTTCTCCATCCCAGTGCAGGTAATACACATGAGCTTCGTTTTGTATTTGCCGACGTGTAAGTACATAAACGTCTGCATGTTGATGTTTGGTAAAATGTGCTGTAAGCAACCTACCGAGATATCCTGTACCTCCTGCTATAACTACTTTCATGATTTCGATGTTATAAAATAAATACTAAAACCCCCAATACCAACACGCGGTAAGCGATCCATGTATATGTGATGTAATACGGCAACTTTAAAATTGTTATTCTGCGTTTGTGTTCATAAAACATCCCTCCTACCACTGCTGCGAAAAGAGCAAGAAGAAGGGGCTGAGAAAAACCAACACTATAATGCAGCAAGAGGATTAGTCCTAATGCACCACTCCCCATTAGGGAAACTGTCATTAAATGTCCTATATAATTCCATATCGTTTCTACCTTTTTTCGTATTAAGAATACACTTTGAAATACAATTTGTCCAACGCCAATGCCCAATTCGCTGTACCAATTGGTTTGAGGCAAGCCCATGATGCAATTCGAAAAACAATACAGACTATACCCCACTGCAAAAACTGACAACAAGATGTATATGAGACGGTATTTTAAATTAAATCGTGGTGTACAGCTTAACCCCTGTGTTGTTGCTACTGAAGGCACAATCACTTTTCGATTGAAAGAGATCAACGCATATAATTTTTTAAGCATCCAATAGATCCATTTCGTTTTTGCTATAGATGCGCCCCAAGGCCATGCATTTCCTATAACTTTCAATAGACTGTCTATACCGTAATAAACTTTTTGATGTTTGGTATCCACCAAAGCAATTTCGTCTGCTGCAC
>CAZLTR010000125.1:0-9437 GCA_964562415.1 uncultured Hyunsoonleella sp.
GAGCTTAACCCTGTATTACGCTCACAAAAATAGAGTAACTGTCTGTTAATATATTTAGAGTATAATAGCAGCTACTAATGGCAATGGAACAGAGACATATTTTGGTGATACGGCTATCTGCTATGGGAGATGTGGCCATGACTATCCCTGTTTTAAGAGCCTTTACATTACAATATCCAGAAGTAGCGCTTACCGTAGTAACCAAAGCATTTTTTAAACCTTTTTTTAGAGATTTAAAAGGAGTTACTATCGTTATTGCAGATGTTAAAGGGGTGCATAAAGGTGTTTTTGGATTGTATAAGCTTGCGAAAACACTTCATAAGCAGGCTGCATTTTATGCCATAGCCGATTTGCATAATGTGCTGCGGAGTAAAATTTTAAAACAATTTGTAAAAGCCAAGCAGTATGCAACTATAGATAAAGGCAGGTCTGAAAAAAAGAAGCTAACTTCAGGTGCTTTATTTAAACAGCTAAAACCAACGACACAACGCTACGCCGATGTATTTAAAACTTTAGGCTATCCAGTACAGTTAAAAGATCCCGTATTTCCTGGGAAAATTATTTTAAATGAAACATTACAGTTATTTGTATCAGGGCCATTTCCTACCAGTATAGGAGTGGCGCCTTTTGCTGCGCATAAAGGGAAAATGTATCCTATAACTGCTATGGAAACAGTTATTGCAGCACTTTCTAAAATTTGTAATGTCGTTTTATTTGGTGGAGGTGCTTCAGAGGTGGAACAATTAGGAGTTCTAGAAGAACGTTATGATAACGTTACAAGTGTTGCAGGGAAACTGTCTCTAGCCGAAGAGTTAGATGTGATATCAAATTTAGAACTTATGGTGGCGATGGATTCTGGGAATGCGCACATCGCAGCGATGTTAGGCTTAAAGGTAGTTACCATTTGGGGTGTGACACATCCCTATGCAGGATTTGCGCCGTTTCATCAACCAGAAGACTACATGTTATTGGCAAATCGGGAAGACTATCCCCTTATTCCAACTTCCATTTATGGGAATACCTATCCAGAAGGGTATGAAACAGCAGCAGCTTCTATTGCGCCAGAAGCGATTATTTTAAAAGTACAAGCCTTACTTGGTTTGTAAAGCCTCGATTATTTCAACACTATTACTAACGAAATGTTTTTATACGTCGTCAAAATCGATAACAATAGTTGGTGTTGTAGGGTGAGCTTGGCAAGTTAATATTAAGCCTTCTTTAAGTTCACTTTCCGTTAAAATACTATTCATACGCATAGTAGCTTCTCCTTCTTTTACACGAGCAATACAACTGCTACAAATACCACCTTGACAAGAATAAGGGGCGTCGAGATCTTGGTCTAAAGCGGCTTCTAAAATGGTTTGTTTCGCAGACATTTCAAAAGTAGTAGCCTCATCATCTACGTGAACAGTAATGTTTGTTTTGCCGTTTGCCGCAGGCGTACTTGTTGGAATTTCACTTTGTTTAGCGGCCTTAAATAATTCAAAATGGATGCGCTCTTCTGCAATATCATGCTCTGTAAGTACATCTTTAACCGTATGGATCATGGCCTCTGGGCCACATAGGTAAAAGGCATCTACAGTAATGTCTTTATGTTTATTTTTAATAACATAGTTTACGGTACTTTTTTCAATACGTCCAAAAATAGCATTGTCTTCATCGGTTTGACTAAATACAAACTGAATTGAAAAACGGTCGCTGTACCTATTTTGCAGTTCTAATAATTCATTTAAAAACATGGTTTCCTTAGTAGACTTGTTACCGTACACTAAGATCACATTACTTTCCTTTTCTTCTTCTAAAGCACATTTAATAATACTCAAAATAGGAGTGATACCACTACCAGCTGCAAAAGCTGCAATGTGCTTGGTTTTTTTATCATTAGGTTCAAACGTAAAGCGTCCTTTTGGGGGTGCCACTTCTAGAGTGTCTCCAGCTTTTAAACTACTATTGGCATAAGCAGAAAAAGTACCATCTTTCACTTCTTTTACAGCGACCTTTAATTCGCCGCTTTTAGGTGCTACACATAAAGAATAATCACGTCTTACTTCGTTACCATTAATGCTTGTTTTAAGTGTAATGTATTGGCCTGCGCTAAAAGAAAATTCATCCTTTAAAGTATCAGGAACATTAAAACTTAAGCTTACAGAAGTATCAGTTTCTCTAGTAATGTTTTTTATAGATAGTGTGTGAAATCCAGACATGATAAAATTTTTTTCAAAAATAACGAAGCTAGACGTTTTACCCATGTATTTGTTGAAAAATTAATACATAAGTTTGTTATGCATAATAAATTTATGTGTGTGACACTATGAGGCAAACCAATTTGTATAAAGGCAGTTTAACTACAATTATTTTAAAACTATTAAGTGAGACTACTAAAATGTATGGTTATGAAATTACTCAAAAAGTAAAGGCTATTACCGAAGGGGCTTTATATCCGCTATTACATAAGTTAGAAGCAGAAAATATTATAAACTAACCGAAAAAGGAGCAAAAGAACCCGCAAATCTGTTTCCGAATCATTAACGCTTTGTGTCACGGTTGTTTACTTTGTATTTAACGTGTTTTCTAATACAGATATAATATTTGTATTTGGTACAGCACATCATTTTTTAATTGTGAAATTAATGGTATCGGTATGAGGGCTTTTAGTGTCTTTGTTAATCTTGGTGGTATTTAAGTTGAAATTGCAATACCAATTGCAGTTTGAGAATTAATTATTTTAGAAAAATAATGTAACAATTATAAAATAGTACTACTAATATAAATGAAGTGATTTAAACTTTTTTGATTCTAGCGAAAATTCTAGATTTTTTGTTCAATTGAAGTATTTTATAGCGAATTGAAAAAATTTAAATCACTTTAATAAGAAGCCGTGTTAAGGAAAAGCAATTAGGTGTTATTCTAGTGAGATTGGGATAGTATTTTGATAGTGATATTAACGGTAAGTATGGATAAACAGTTCGTATAAATATATGTTGTTAAGATATTTCTTTAGTTTAGAATGGAAAGCCTTTTTTAGGTCTTCTAATTTTAATAAAAACATCTTCATTAAAATTTTAATGGGCTTGTTTGCACTCTATTTTAGTGCTGTATTTTTAGTACTAGGTTTTGGATTGTATTTTATACTTAAACGAAAAATCCCTGGTCAAGATCCATTTACAATAGTAAATAATTATTTGTTTTTTTGGTTTTTAGGAGATATTATGCTGCGGTTTTTTCTTCAAAAATTGCCCGTAATGGTGGTGAAACCTTTATTAGTTTTACCGATAAAAAAGCATAAAATAGTAAACTATGTTTTAAAAAAATCTGTTTTTTCTTTTTTTAATCTCTTGCCTTTATTTGTTATAATTCCTTTTGGTAGTGTGTTAATTGGAAATAATTACCCTCCATTACAGGTTATGTTTTGGATGCTAGCATTAGTGTTAGCAGTACTAATAGTAAACTTTTTAAATTTTATTGTTGAAAGTTTTTCGGGTAAGAGCGAGTTTTCTTTTTTGTCAATACTAGTCGTTGGCTTGGTGTTGTTTGCCTTGAATCATTTTAATGTGATAGCATTTCAGCCTATTGTAGCAAAATTGTTTGTAGCTATTTACGAGAGTCCTTATTTTATTGGGGTTCCTCTTGCAATATTGATGGTTTGTTATGGTTTAAATTATAAACTTTTAAGGCAAAAACTGTTTTTAGATAATGAATTAAAAGACAAGCAGAAAGACATAAACATTTCAGATTTGGGCTGGACTAAAGTATTTGGCAATAAAGCGCTTTTTGTTCAGTTAGATTTAAAATTAATTTGGCGTAATAAGCGAACAAAGTCTTCAATATGGATAGTATTAATGGGGCTGTTTTATGGTCTGTTCTTTTATCCGCAATCGGCTTATAAGGATGTAAACTTTTTTTATGCTTTTGTAGGTATATTTTCTACGGGTATTTTTTTAATAAACTTTGGACAGTTTGTGCCAGCCTGGGACAGTGGTTATTATAAGTTGTTAATGAGCCAAAACTTTAAATACAAACACTATATAGCTTCTAAATTCACATTAATGGCGTTAAGTGTAGGGCTATTATTTGTGCTAGGTTTGCCCTATATGTATTTTGGGTGGAAAGTTATATTGGTGCATTTTGTTGCTGCAATATATAACATAGGTGTTAACACACATGTTATCTTGTGGGGAGGGGCCTACAATAGAAAGAAAATAAATTTAAATGAAAAAGCCGCATTCAATTATCAAGGTACTGGAGCAGTACAATGGCTTATAGGTATTCCATTACTGTTGTTACCAATGTTAATTTTTGGCGGATTAGATTATTTTGTAAATTTTGAAGTTGCGTGTTTAGCATTGGGTGTTTTAGGGGTGCTAGGCATAATACTACATCAAAAAATAATGAGATTTATAGAAAGCAAATACATGCAGTCAAAATATAAAATGATAGCAGCTTTCGATCAAGAAAATTAAATGGAATTATGATAACAACAGTAAACTTATTAAAAGAATACGATGGTACTAAAGTTTTAAATATAGAAGCTTTAGAAATTCCCAAAGGACAAAGTTTTGGTTTAGTTGGTAATAATGGCGCAGGTAAAACCACTTATTTTAGTTTGCTATTAGATTTGATAGAGCCAACCAAAGGACATATCATATCTAACACTGTTCAAATTAATACGAGCGAAGATTGGAAGCCTTATACTTCGGCTTTTATAGATGAAAGTGTTTTAATAGGTTACTTAACACCAGAGGAGTATTTTTACTTTATAGGAGAGCTTAGGGGGTGTAATAAAGCAGATGTGGACGCTGTAATTATTCAGTTTGAAGATTTTTTTAACGGGGAAATACTTGGGAAGAAAAAATATTTGCGTGATTTGAGTAAGGGGAATCAAAAAAAGGCAGGAATTGTAGCTGCACTTATTGGTAACCCAGAAGTTATAATTTTAGATGAACCTTTTGCTAATTTAGACCCCACAACCCAAATTAGGTTAAAGGCAATAATTAAAAATTTGGCAGAACAACAAGGCGTAACCGTACTTGTTTCTAGTCATGATTTAATGCATGTAACCGAAGTATGCGAGCGTATAGTGGTACTAGAAAAGGGTGAGATTATAAAAGATTTAGCGACCAATGCAGAAACTTTAAAAGCGCTAGAGTTGTATTTTTCAAATTAAACCATTTGTATTAAAAAGAGTGTAATGCACAAAGGGCAAGCACTATATTTTTGCTGTGTACTAAGCTTTTTTGAAAGTTTGGTGACGTTACTTTAACCCGTTTTATTCATTAAAAACACTAGTACGCATTGGGTATCTCAGCCTCATAACGATCTTCTGTCGTAAAAGCGGGTTAAACTTAAAGACTACTCAAAATATGGAGCATATTATAGGTTAATCGAAAAAGATGCTTATTTTTACCCGTCTGCATAATATATGTGAGACTTTATAGTTATTAAAGTACTAATAAAAGAGGTATTGAAAACATTTTTTAAACCACTATTCATTATAATAGTTGCTGTTATAGGAGTAACGAGTTGTTCGCGAAAAAAAAATAAGTTTGTTAGTCGTAATTTTCATGCTGTAACAGCCGAATTCAATGCGCTTTACAATGGTTATCTCGCTTTAGAAAGTGGAAGGAGTACACTTAATGAAAGCTATCAAGACGATTATTGGGAGGTGTTGCCTGTTGAACGCATGCAAATATCTGAAGATATTATACTTCCTGGCGAATCTAGAAATGAGAACTTTACTAGAGCTGAAGAGAAAGCTGCCAAAGCCATTCAAAAACACAGTATGAATATTGAGGGTAAAGAGCACAATCCGCAAATGGATGAGGCTTATTTACTTTTAGGAAAAGCACGATATTTCGATCAGCGCTTCGTACCTGCTTTAGAAGCGTTTAATTATATTTTGTACAAGTATCCAGCAAGTGATAAAATAAACCAAGCTAAGGTATGGCGAGAAAAAACAAACATTCGTTTAGATAATGACGATTTGGCTATAGAAAATCTAAAGCGCTTGTTACGACAAGAAGATTTAAAAGGCCAAGATTTAGCCGATGCCACTTCTATGTTGGCACAAGCTTACATTAATACCAAATCTGTAGACAGCGCTATCACACAACTTCAAATCGCTGCAGCTGCAACTAAAAATAACGATGAGCGTGGACGTTATAAATTTATAGAAGGACAGTTGTACAATACACTAGGTTATAAGGACAGTGCTAATTTAGCTTTCGATGAGGTGATAGCACTAAGAAGAAATACACCGCGTATTTATTTAATTAGTGCGTATTTAGAGAAAGTAAAAAACTTCGATTATGAGAATGGTGATAAGCTGGAGTTAGCCGAATTATTAGAGCGCCTGGAAACCTACAGGGAGAACAGACCCTATCTCGATAAAATTTACCATCAAATTGGGGCTCACCATTTAAAGAATGAGTCTATCAAGTTAGCAGTACGTTACTTTAATAAATCGTTAAGAACCCAGACGAGAGATCAGAAATTGAAATCTAAAAATTACGAAATTATTGGAGACATTTCATTCGATGAGAAAGAATATGCCGAAGCAGGTGCTTATTACGATAGTACTCTAGGGGTTTTAAAATTAAATTCTAAACCCTATCGTGTCATTAAACGCAAACGTGATAATTTAGAAGACGTTATTAAATATGAGGCTATTGCTAAGGTAGACGATAGTATTTTAAAGCTAACGGCTTTATCAGATGCTGAAAAACTAAGTTATTTTGAAAGCTATGTTTCAGATCTAAAAGAGAAAGTAGAAGCAGAGCGTAAAAAGCAAGAAGCTTTAAAACGAAATACAGGTTTAGCTACAGTTAACAATAAGGTGGGTAATAGAGCTAATGCCATTTCTGGAGAGCCTACAACCAATTTTTATTTTTATAATTCTACGACAGTTGCTTTTGGTAAAAATGAATTTTTAAAAATTTGGGGAGATAGACCCTTAGAGGATAATTGGAGGTGGTCTCGTAAAGGGTTTTCAGCAGGAAGCTCTGTTGGTACTGTAGCCGAAACAGCAACTTTAAATGCTAAAGATGACGAGCGTTTCGATCCTCAATTTTACATTTCAAAAATACCTTCAGAACCCAAAGTAATAGACAGTATCTCTAAAGAACGTAACTTTGCCTATTACCAATTGGGACTTATCTATAAAGAAAAGTTTAAAGAGTATACTCTAGCTAAAGAAAAATTTAAGACGCTTTTAAAGAGTAATCCCGAGGAACGCTTAATTTTACCTTCTAAGTATAACTTGTATAAAATATACGAGCTTCTTGGCGCTAATGATGAGGCTTCAATAGCTAAGCAACACATTATATCTAAGTATCCCCAGAGTAGGTATGCCTCTATTTTAACAAATCCAGAAGCAGCAAAACTTAAAGACGAAAATAGCCCTGTAGCCCTTTATGAGAATTTATATAAAGTGCACGAAGCACAAGACTATGAAACGGTGATTTCTAAAAGTGAAACATATATTAAAGCACTAGATGGCGATCCTATTGTACCTAAATTAGAATTGTTAAAAGCAACGGCTAAAGGTCGTTTATATGGTTTCGATGCTTACAAAGAGGCCTTAAGTCATGTGGCAGTTACCTATGCAAATACACCAGAAGGGCAGCAAGCAGAACGCATCCAATCGGGTGTACTTAGTAAATTGCAAAGTAAGACATTTGTTAGTGATAGTGTATCCAGTGTGTCTAAGGTAATTTTTAAATTTGATAAGATTGCAATAGAAGATAGGGCTGAGTTTAAAGCATTATTAGATGAGGTTTTAGAAAACGTAAGGTATTATAAGTTAAATACTTCCGAGGATGTTTACGATGGAAACACTACTTTTGTAGTAGTACATGGTTTTGAAAACTTTCAAGTCGCGCAGACTTTTAAGCAGATATTGTTAGATAAAGATGCAAATAAGATAAAGAAACCTTATTTTGCAGTGACTTCTGCCAATTATAAAATATTGCAGATCCATAAAAACTTAGAGACTTACCTTAACTTGAATACGAACCAAACCAAATGATGTTATGTTTTCAGATAACAAAAAAGAAAAACAAATGACAGATAATAAGACCAGCCAAAATATAATTTCGCAAGGCACGAAAATTATCGGAGATTTTAATAGTAAAGGCGATTTTAGAATTGACGGTACTATTGAAGGAAATATAAAGACTTCGGGTAAGCTTGTAGTCGGTAAAGAAGGTTTTATACAAGGAACTATAGAAGGTACCGATGCCTATTTTGAAGGTAAATTTTCAGGAAAGCTATCTTTATCGGGGACGTTAACCTTAAAAGCATCGGCACACATAGAAGGCGAAGTTATAGTAGGTAAGCTAGCTGTGGAGCCAGGCGCAACCTTTAATGTAACTTGTTCAATGAAAGATTCTGTAAAATCATTAGGCGGCGGTGGCTCTAAAAAAGAACAAGCCGGGAAAACGGCCTAATCCTTACCTGCGCTTTACATCTATCGCACTACAAATGGGACTTACCATTTATCTAGGTAGTGAGCTAGGTAAATGGTTAGATACAGTATATCCAAATAAAGATCAGCTTTTTCATAAAGTGATTTCACTTGTGGCTATATTTGTGGCCATGTTTTCTGTAATAAGTCAAGTGCTAAAAATAACTAATAAAGACTAATAATGATTAAGCGTTTAAGTATAGTAACACTAGTAATAGTGTTACTTTTTGCATTAAGCTATAATTTTCATGCATTTTTAGTAACACAAAATGTGTCATTTTCACTTTTTGGGGTTTATCTTTTTTTTGCAGTAAGTACTATAATAATCTACAGCGTTGTAGAACTTGTATACAATACTTTGCCTAATCAAGCAGCTTATGTTTACCTAGCCTTGATGTTTACTAAAATAGGTGTTTTTGTATTGGTTTTTAGGGAAGATATCTTCTCAAACGTTAATTTGTCACAACTAGAACGCATGAGTTTAATTGTGCCTTTATTTTTGTTTTTAATAGCTGAAGCCTTAGCTATAGTGAAGTTGTTAAATAACAAATAGTTACCGCTTACGTGGTTTGTAACATTAGTTTTTTTTAAAAACTAAAAAAACTACCCCAAAGAAAGTTTGCAGTTTTGAATTATTGTGTACATTTGCACAAATTTTAGAAAGCATAAATTCATTACTTAGTAAGGATATAATGATTGTAAAAAAATACATCACGTTTACAGCTGTTTTACTACTAGCTTTAGTTTCTTTTAAAGGTTTTGCTGGAGACGAAGGTCACCAACACAAAGGAAACCTTATAGATACTCCAGAAGAGATCAAAGAGTATATAGGACATCACTTAAAGGATTCTCACGATTTTCATCTGTTTTCCGATAATGCTTCTGGTAAGCATTATGGTTTTCCGTTACCAGTTATAATTTGGACAAGTAAAGGATTAAAAACATTTATGTCTTCTGCATTTCACCACGATGATGC
>CAZLTR010000125.1:9447-10397 GCA_964562415.1 uncultured Hyunsoonleella sp.
CATGTAATTGTCGACAAGGGAGATGTAAAACTTACAAAAATTCATAGCAAAATTTACGAATTAGAGCCTGGAGCTACTTCTATTAGTTTTGATGAGACACACCATGCTACCAATGCGCACAAAGTACTAGATTTATCTATTACTAAAAGTGTTTTTGGAATGTTGTTAACAGGACTTCTAATGCTATTAGCATTTTCTGCATTAGCTAGAGGCTATAAAAAAGGGAAGCGTATACCAACAGGTTTTGGTCGTGTATTAGAGCCATTGGTAATTTATGTTCGTGATGATATTGCAAAACCAAACATAGGCGAGAAGAAATACAGAAAGTTTATGGGCTTTTTGTTAACTGTGTTTTTCTTTATCTGGATTTTAAATTTATTGGGTTTAACTCCAATAGGATTTAATGTGACAGGGCAAATAGCAGTAACAACCTGTTTGGCATTATTTACAGCGGTGATTTATTTATTTAGCGGTAGTAAAGATTTCTGGGCGCATACCTTATGGATGCCAGGGGTTCCCGTGATATTACGTCCTATTTTAGCCGTAATAGAACTTATAGGTTTTGTGCTAATTAAGCCCTTTTCGTTGTTAGTACGTTTATTTGCTAACATGACGGCGGGACACTTTGTAGTGATGAGCTTAATTGCGTTAATGATCACACTTAAAGAAGCATTTGGTCCTGTAGGCTCTACAGGGATGTCTTTAGTGTTGGCACTATTTATTTCTGTAATAGAAATATTAGTAGCCTTTTTGCAAGCATTTATTTTTACGATGTTATCATCGTTATTTATAGGTATGGCTGTTGAAGAACACGACCACCATTAATAAGAATTTGTTTAATTAATATTTATAAAAATCAAGTAAAATGACTGGAACTCTTAATTTAATTGGAGCAGGATTAATCGTAATCGGAGGAGGAATTGGATTAGGTCAAATCGGTGGAAAAGCAA
>CAZLTR010000126.1:0-564 GCA_964562415.1 uncultured Hyunsoonleella sp.
CGCACGCTGAAAAGGTTATGGCATTTATATGTACTCAAGATTTAAAAGATGAAGAGTACATAAATAGCCACTATGTCATCATGGCAACTAAGAAAGGTCAAGTAAAGAAAACTGCCTTAGAGCAATACTCTAGACCAAGAACTAATGGTATTAATGCCATTACTATAAAAGAAGATGATGAACTTCTAGAAGCTAAATTAACCACAGGCGAAAGTCAAGTGATGTTAGCTTTAAAGTCTGGTAAAGCCATTCGTTTTGAAGAAGCTAAAACAAGACCAATGGGGCGAAACGCTTCTGGTGTACGCGGCATAACTTTAGCACACGATACCGATGAAGTTATTGGAATGATTGCTGTAGATGATATGGAAAGTAATATTCTTGTTGTATCAGAAAACGGATACGGGAAACGTTCTAGTTTAGACGATTATAGAATTACCAATAGAGGTGGTAAGGGTGTGAAAACCATATCTATTACCGATAAGACTGGAAATTTAGTATCTATTAAAAATGTTACCGATAATGATGATTTAATGATCATTAATAAATCTGGTATTGCCATACGAC
>CAZLTR010000126.1:574-10374 GCA_964562415.1 uncultured Hyunsoonleella sp.
TATGGGGCGTGCTACACAAGGCGTGCGTTTAATTAATCTTAAAGGAAATGATTCTATTGCTGCAGTTGCTAAAGTGATGCACGATGAGGATGATGTAGAAAGCATTGATGGCGAAGAAGAAGGTGCTACAGAAGATGGCACAGGTCTTGATACTACAAATAACGAAAGTAATAATGAATAATAAATTAATAATGAAAAAACCATTAATAGCAGCTTTAGCGTTATCATTAAGCGTCTTTTCTTTTGCACAAAAGAAAGAACTTAAAGCTGCAGAGAAAGCTGTAAAGAATACAAATTTTTCTGAAGCCAAAAAGATTTTAGCCACTGTTGCTCCTCAATTAGAAACTTTAGACGATAAGTTAAAAGCTAAATATAATTATTTGAAAGGCTTGTCATTATATGCTAATGGTGCTGGTAATGATAAAGAATTAAATAAAGGTATTGCTCTATTAAATAAATCTAGAAAGGTTTACAAAGTTGAAGTAGACGCTTTTAAAAAAGAAATGCTTGGCGGAGTCGTTGCAAAAGCCAATAAGTCTTACGAGTCAAAGGACTATGGACCAGCGTCGTATTATTTTGAAAAGGCTTATAACTTGAAGAAAAGAGATACATTTTATTTGTACTATGCAGCTTCAACTGCGGTAAATGTGTCCGATTATGACCGTGCCTTAAAGTTGTACGAGAAACTTAAGGATCTAAAATATACAGGCATAGAAACTGTACACTATGCAGTTGATGCTGCTACAGGTCAAAAAGTATCATTTCCTAATAAAAATTCTCAACAAATAGCTGTAAAAACAAAAACACATGTAAAGCCTACGACCGAAAAAGTAAAGTCTAAGCGTGCAGAGATTGTAAAAAGTGTGGCTTTAATATACATTAATAATGGTGACAATGATAAAGCAATCAAAGCTATTAAAGATGCAAGAGAGGAAGACCCTGACGATGTAAATCTAATTATATCTGAAGCAAACATTTATTACAAGACTGGAGATCTTGCAAAGTTTAAAGAAATTTTGAGCGTGGCTGTAGAAAAAGACCCAGAAAACCCTGAATTATTGTATAATTTAGGTGTGGTATCTTCTGAATCGAAGCAGTATGATGAAGCAAAAAAATACTACGAAAAAGCGATAGCTTTAGATCCTAAATATGTTAATGCTTACATTAATATGTCTGTTGTTTTAATTGGCGATGACCAAGCTATAGTAGATGAAATGTCTAATTTAGGAACATCTTCAGCTGATAATAAACGTTTCAATAGTTTATTGGCTAAGCGTAAATCAAATTATTCCAAAGCAGAGCCTTATTTATCTAAAGCTTTAGAAATAGACCCTAAAAACTTAAATGCGGCAACAACACTTAAGCAAATTTATCAGTTCTTGGGAGAAACCAGTAAATTGAATGCAATTAAAGCTAAAATAAAAGCCATTGAATCGGCACAATAAATAAGTTATTTTATTTATGATATTAAAAAAGCACTTCTTTTAAGAGGTGCTTTTTTCGTTTTACTTCATAATAAATTGGAGAAAGTTAAAAGGCTGATGAAGCGTAGTGCAAAGTCCAAAAAAGCGAGTACAGTACGATTATTTTTTTGCTTGCAAATGCACAGAAGGATTTTATGAAATATTGAACTACATCTTAATTTTATATGAGATTTTCTCTGTACAGTTTTTGAGATATAATCTAGTTTTTAAAGCCAAATTTATTTAAGTAATATGTATTTTTGTCTTAAAAGATGGAGGCGACTTATTTTACACATATACTTAATTTTAAACAGGCAAGTGGTACTTCCAGAGGGGTTTTAAAGACCAAACGCACTTGGTTTATAGTTCTAAAAACCGAATCAAAGAAAGGTATAGGTGAATGTGGTATGTTTGAAGGACTATCTATAGATGATAGACCCGATTTTGAAGCCAAATTGCAGTGGGTTTGCCATAATATTAACTTGGGCTTAGAGGCTTTATTAGCTGTGTTAGAAGACTTCCCGAGTATTCAATTTGGGCTTGAAATGGCCTTTAAGAGTATAGGTGCAGTAACACCTTACGATTTGTATCCGTCGCAATTTACGAATAGTACTGCTGCTATCCCTATTAACGGTTTAATATGGATGGGATCCAAAGCCTTCATGAAGCAGCAAATTGCAGATAAATTAGCTGCAGGGTTTTCTTGTATAAAAATGAAAATAGGGGCTATAGATTTCGATACTGAATTAGATTTATTGAAATCTATCCGTCGGGAATTTGATGCTAAAACTATAGAGCTGCGAGTAGATGCTAATGGGGCTTTTCAACCTGAAGATGCTTTAGAAAAATTGAAACGTTTATCTGATTTAGAACTGCATTCTATAGAACAACCTATACAACAAGGACAAATAGACGCTATGGCCGAACTTTGTGAAAAAACAGCCCTGCCTATAGCATTAGATGAGGAATTAATAGGGGTGCATAGTGTAACTAAACGTAAAGATTTGTTACAAACCATAAAACCGCAGTATATCATTTTAAAACCTACCTTGGTAGGAGGTATACACGGGAGTAATTCGTGGATAGATCTCGCAACGTCTCAAGGAATAGGTTGGTGGATTACAAGTGCTTTAGAAAGCAATATTGGTTTAAATGCTATAGCACAATATACTTTTACGAAACAAAGTACTTTACCGCAAGGCTTGGGTACTGGACTTTTATTTACTAATAATTTTGAATCTCCTTTATATGTGGAACAGGGGTTTTTGCATTATGACAAAACTAAATACTGGAATGTAAACTTATAAAATATGTATATAGAACAAGCTTATAAAGGATTGACAGATGCTTGGCGTTATGTCGTTAGTGGAATTATTATAGCTATAGCTTGGCAGGTTGTGGGAATGTTACCGTTAGTAACTGCTATTGGGATTAATACGAAAAGTATTTCTAAAATTCCCAATACAATCCCTAGTATGATTGCTGCTTTAGGAAATAATTTATTTTTATTTTTAATGCTACTGTCTTTTGCAATAGGGCTTTTGGCTATTTTTTTGTGTACCAAATTTATACACCAGCTGTCATTTAAAAATTTAACAACAACACGTGCTCAGATAGATTGGAAACGCTTTGGATTTATGTTTGCGTTATGGGGGCTAATATCTAGTAGTTTTGTTTTAATAGACTATTACGTTATAGCACCAGAAAACTATGTTTGGAATTTTAAATTGGCTCCGTTTTTAATATTATGTGCGATTAGTTTTTTAATGCTACCCTTGCAAACAAGTTTTGAGGAGTATGCCTTTAGAGGATATGGTATGCAGTTTTTAGGAGTAGTATTCCAAAATAGATGGTTGCCACTGTTAGTAACATCGGTAGGTTTTGGCGTTTTACATATTTTTAATCCAGAGGTTCAGAAATTAGGATATAGTATTATGATTTATTACATAGGAACGGGTTTGTTTTTAGGGATCATTACTTTAATGGATGAGGGTTTAGAGTTAGCTTTAGGATTTCATTGCGCTAATAATATATTTACAGCACTTCTGGTAACGGCCGATTGGACTGCTTTACAAACGCATAGTATTCTTAAAGATATAAGCGATCCTGAGGTGTTAGGATTGCGCGAAATATTTATACCTGTATGTATAGTCTTTCCAATTCTTTTATTTATCTTATCCAAGAAATACAATTGGACCAATTGGAAAGAGAAATTATTGGGTAATGTTACAGTGCCAAAGACAAATAGTTATAACATTTTAGAAGATTAGAGACGTTTTTTATGACACCAGATTATACTAAAGTACACAGAAGATTTAAGTTAGAAGGGTATCATTACAATCATGAAAGCCTTATGGAAGTAGCTTACAGTTTCGTTAAAGAAGGTTTGCCTTATCAACAAGATTTAGGCTTGTTTTTATTGGATTGGTTGGATAAAAAGGACCATGTGGAAGTTAAAACTTCGGGATCTACTGGAAAGCCTAAAACATTGCGTATTAAAAAGCAGCATATGATTAATTCTGCAATTACTACAGGTGATTTCTTTGATTTAACCCCTAAAAAGAAAGTCCTAAACTGTTTACCATCTAACTTTATAGCAGGAAAAATGATGATTGTGCGTGCTATTGTTTTGGGACTAGAGCTCGATATGGTACAGCCTTCTGCATTACCTAGAATTGACTATGAGAAAGATTATGATTTTTGTGCATTTACACCAATGCAGTTAAAGAATTTTGCAAAGTATCTTAAGTCTATACGTACCGTAATTGTTGGGGGAGGAAGAGTGTCTAATCATATTAAAGAGTTGATAAAAGACAAAAAACCTCAAGTTTATGAAACTTATGGAATGACCGAAACCATATCGCATATTGCTGTAAGGCGTTTAAATAATTTTAAGGGTAATGTCACAGATAATTATTTTAAAACTCTACCAGGCATTACTATTTCTAAGGACCAACGCAATTGTTTGGTTATTGAAGCACCAAAATTGTCTGATGAAAAGATAATTACCAATGATATCGTAGAGATTTTTTCTGAAAATGAATTTGAATGGATGGGGCGTTATGATAATGTAATTAATACTGGTGGCGTTAAAGTGTTTCCAGAGCAAATAGAAGAGAATTTACAAGATCTTATACCAGAACAATTCTTTATTGGTAGTATAGAAGATGATACTTTAGGCTATAAGGTAATTTTGGTTATTGAAGGTGAAGCACGCTCTTTAGAAGATGCAATATTTGATGGTCTTGAAAAATTTGAAAAGCCTAAAGCAGTTCATTTTATTACAAAGTTTAAAGAAACCTCTTCAGGAAAAATACACCGTGCCAAAACTATAGAAGCTTTGGAATTATAAAGTAAAATTAGTATGTGCTAAAGGGGAATCAAGACCTTTAACAGATGAGATCTTCCTAATTAAATTATAGAGCCCTAATAACACCTTTAATCTAAGGTGTTATTAGGGCTTAAATTTTCTTTAGCATGGGTGATGACTATAAAGTCGTATTATTTACAAGCCTCTAATTTAAAAATATAGTTAGAAGCTAATGTTTTAAGTGCACTAATGTAATGCGCTTTTATGGCGTCTTCACTTTTATCTGAAGTAGGAGCGTTATCTGTATCTGTTAAAGTACTAGAACAATCACAGTTTTTTAAGGACGTATTGTATGTTTTTAAATTGGTAGATAACACATTTTGGTATTTAGTGATTACTTTTTTTCTGGCAAGAAGTATGCGTTCACTTTCTTGTTGCTGTAGTTTTTGCTTTAAAGCGGCTTGCTTGGCGATAAGTGCTTTTTGTTGTTGCTCTAATTTTTGCTGTTCACGTTCTAAAGCGCTAAGTGCATCTGTATCGTCACTATTTGAGACCAAGGCCTCGGCCACTTCTTCATCGGTGTAGGTATCACAATTTTCAACTTCATCGAGTACAGATCGCGTCGCTTCTTTTCCTCGTTTTACAAAAAAACGACCGTCTTCATAAGTTTCTACATCGTCTGCTTTTGCAAGTGTTTCCATAGCTTTGTTAGCCAATTCGATGGCTTTAACGCAGCCACAAGATTTTAAATGCTCTATAGATAATTTCATGGATTCTACAGAACGATTGGCCGAATATTGTAAATGACTAATATTAGTGGCGTCGTATGCTTTTTTTACGTGCGAGTAGGCGCTAACTACGTAATAATTAGCATCTTCGCATCTTGATTGTGCATTAATTGCTATAGAAGTTAATAAAATGATAAAAAAGTAGTAATTTTTCATTGTTTTTTGGGGTTTGCTTAAGTAATACTGACAAATATATTGTATTTTATCGTATTTTTAGGTATTTCGTCTAAAAAAAATAAAATCAAATGTATCAATTAAGAAAAAATAGACTATATGCAACATAAAGATTTGAGTACGTATAAAGTTACATCTAAAATTCAATTAAAGGAGTTACACACTAAAGTGGTTATAGATAATGCAGAGAAAGAGCTAAAACGCGTTAGAAAGAAATTGGGGAAACTTCAAGATACCTTGTATGCGCACGGCAAATATGCTGTATTAATTTGTTTGCAAGGTATGGATACCTCTGGAAAAGACAGTTTGATTCGAGAGGTTTTTAAAGATTTTAATGTAAGGGGAGTGGAAGTACATAGTTTTAAGGTGCCTACAGCTTTAGAGCAAAAACATGATTACTTATGGCGGCATTATATCGCTTTGCCTGCCAGAGGTAAATTTGGTGTCTTTAACCGTACACATTATGAAAATGTCTTGGTAACTCGTGTACACCCTAACTATATTTTAGGTGAAAATTTACCAAATGTTACAGCGATAGATGCTGTTAATGAGAGGTTTTGGGACCAACGCTTTGAACAAATTAATGCTTTTGAAAAGCATATTGCAGAAAACGGCACGTTAATTTTTAAGTTTTTTCTAAATCTGTCTAAGGCAGAGCAAAAACATAGGCTGCTAAGGCGTTTAAACAAACCAGAAAAGAACTGGAAGTTTTCACCAAGCGATTTAAAAGAACGTAAATTATGGGATAAGTATCAAGTATGTTATGAAGATGCGATTAATAGAACTTCTAAGACACATGCGCCTTGGTACATAATTCCTGCAGATGATAAACCGTCTGCACGTTATATTGTGGCACAAACGATTTATGACACATTAAGCACTTATAAAGATATTGTAGCTCCCGAATTAGATGCTAAAATTAAAGCTAATTTAGAGGCTTATAAAACGGCTTTAGAAGAAGAGGCTTAAACCAGAGGTATTGAGTTAATACCAATAAAAATAAATAGACCAACAACATTTAACCACTGCATCTAATTTAAAATAAGAATTAATTTTTTAATTACTTTCTGGTGCAGATGGGGTATGTTGATATGCCCCAATATCTGGCATTGCTGTTCTGTTTGTATTTACAATGTCGTTGGGTACTTGATTGGCAAAGTTACTATTTGCTGTACCTATGGCAGCAGAACCTTCTTCTAAAGTAAGAATGTTATTTTGCGTATCTGTAAATCTAGGATCTTGATTGAAAATGATGTTTTCAAACAGTGCTGCATTATTGAAATCGTAATTGTCTCCAGTAAAACTATTAAAGTTATCTTCAAATCGCACCAAACAATTAGTGAATTTAAAATTAAAACTGGCATCGACATCTTCTAATTCTTCTAATAAAAATTCAGGATTGTCATTACCGTAAATAATACAGTTATTAAAATTAGCTTCAGTTAAATCTGCTACTGTAGCTGTTTCTTCTTCATCAATAAAAAAGTTGTTTATCAATAACGACGGCAGTGGTCTAAAACTATTTTGCCAATAATTAGCAATTGTACAGTGGGTAAAATTATATTTGCCACCAAGTGTAGCTGCTAGAGAAGCTTGTCCAGAGTTATTAATGGCTACATTTTCTCCTCGTATAGACGTATTTCTTGCTAAAATACCAAAACTACCAGAGTTGTATATTTGAGAATTACTAATAGTTAGTTTATCGACTGTAGCGTTAGCATCACCGTCGCATAGTATGCCTACAAGACCATTCTTTATGGTAGCATAATTAAATGTGTTATTTGTACTGCCCTCGAATAACCATATTGATCCCCACTGTCCAGGTACATCAGCAAAGCCAGGTTCTAAGCGGTCACCTTCAAAAATCACCTCGTTTTCTAATTTTTCTTTATCCATACTTAAGGCCCCATTAACATTGATAGATGCTCCTGGCCTTACAAATAACCCAGAGTTTTCATGAAAATGGATGCGCGCACCAGCATTTATGGTTAAAACTTGTCCACTAGGTACCGCAGCATACCCATATATCACATAAGGTTTTTCATTAGTAAAGGTGAGTTCATTAGGTAACAAATCACGTCCTTGTAAGCCCAAATCTATAATAGAATCACTTACGGGTAGCGTGAGATTGTCTAATATTCGAGTTACATTATTTCTGTTGGGAAATATAAATACAGCGTCTTTGATAAGCGTTACTAGGTCTGCAAAAATAAATTGATTCTCTGTACTGCCCGTATTAGAAATGTCGACAGTAGTTTCTACAAAAATAAAAAGACTGTCATTGGCTAACAATTCAACATTTTCAAAAATTTTGCCTGCTGCCCCATCTACATTTAAACGGTACCGAGATGCATCTCCTTGTGAGAGTCTAACATTAGGTATGACAATATCTTCATCGGACCTGTTATAGACTTTAAAGTTATAAGTACTAGAACCTATGTTTGTAAATATAGTGTCTAAAAATAGAGTGTCTGTAGAGAATTCTAAATTTCCTGTACTCTCAGAAAATTCGAAATCTTTACGACAAGAACTCCATAATACTAAAAAACAAATGGTTAAGGCAAAATAGATGTAGCGTTTCATTCTAACAAGATAAATATGGCTAAAAATATAACTTTTGAAACTAAGATTTAGTATGATATCTGTTTTTTAATTCAAATCTTCACTTTTATTATAAAGGGGCAATCTTAAAAATTCTTTACTGTATTTTACTAAAATGTCTAAGAGTTCTAGTCTTGAGGTTTGGGAAAGAAGAGCGGTCTTGATGTTTTTTGTTGCGCAATATTCTAAAAAGAGTAGAGGGGCCTCAATATGTAAATCTTCTTTTAAAAGTTTTAGATTAAAAAAGCTGTCATTTTTAAATAAAGAGTCCAAAATTTTATAGTTAATAAAGCGTGGTTTTTCAGATTGTTTTTTCGTCTTGCCCGAGACTATTTTTCTTGCCAAATACACAAAATCTAGTCCGTATTTGGCATGTTCTTTATATTTATGTGGATTATTTTTTATGTCTTCTTTGAGGCTATTGTTTAAGCCTTTTGTTTCCGTTGAAGCCAGAAATTTTTCTTCTCCATATGGATTAGAAATTACTTTAACTTCATTTAAAGTATTTATTACCTTTTTCAATTCAATAACAATGACTGTGTTGAAATGCGCTTTGGTAATTTTTACATCTATATCGTGATAAAATAGAGAAGAGAAATGTAATGTATCGTTAATAGCGGCTCTAATTTCAAAATTGCCAGAATCGTCTGTAAACGTGAGTAATTGTTTATTTGTATTGGTAACTTTTATGTCTTTTACAGTACCTATTTTATCATAGATTTTTCCTTTTATATTTTGAGAGTAGATACTAAGGGGTAAAAGTAAAAATATGAAGTGCTTCATCGCTTAAAAGTATAGACTCCCTCAAATAAAATAGATTGTTAGAGAAGGAACAGACTTTTTAAGATACTTTAACGTCCCATTAGTGCCGATTTAACATTAGATTGGCTTTTTCGTTCTTACTGTATCGAAATAGGTTTAGTTGTTGCAGATTTATTAAGTGTAGTTGAGAATCTTATATCAGTTATGTGATTACCTGCGTTCCATTAGACAATTTTACAAAGTAAATAGAAACCTCATGGTTAAATTGTGCTTTATAAGCTTTAGCGGCTATTTCGGCGAAGCTTTTAGCATGTTTTTTAGATACTAAATTAATTGTGCAGCCTCCAAAACCACCACCCATCATTCTAGCGCCTAAAACCTCTGTATGTTTTCGGGCTTCATCCACTAAAAAATCTAATTCATCACAACTTACTTTGTATTTTTTTGACAAGCCTTCATGCGAGGCATACATTAATTCTCCTAAGGCACTTAAATCTCCATTTTCAATAGCATTAGCCGCTTTTAACGTTCTATTGTTTTCTTGAACAACGTAAAGGGCTTTAGCGTAATCTTCACTAGAAACTTTGGCTTTTATGCCTTCTAAATCATATTCGGTAGCATCTCTAAGAGCTTTAACTTTTAGTTGTTTAGAAATGCGTTCGCAGGCTGCACGTCTGTCATTATAGGCACTATCGCATAAAC
>CAZLTR010000127.1:0-3998 GCA_964562415.1 uncultured Hyunsoonleella sp.
CTTCAAAACACCTTTATAAAAATCTATAAAAACGTACATAATTTTAAAGGCGATAGTAAATTATATTCTTGGATGTACCGTATTGCCACTAACGAATCTATTACGCTCATCAATAAAAATGCAAAACGTTTACAAATTTCTAATGAAGAGCAACAACTACTAGCCTTAAATAATCTCACTGCCGATGTCTATTTTGAAGGAGACACCATCCAACTTAAACTCCAAAAAGCAATTGCAACTTTACCAGAAAAACAGCAGCTCGTATTTAATATGAAATATTTTGAGAACGTCAAATATAAAGACATGTCAGAGATATTAGACACAAGTGAAGGCGCTTTAAAAGCCTCTTATCACATCGCCGTAAAAAAAATAGAAACGTATTTAACACAGCATTAAACCTTTCTAAACATTTAAAGTCTAAAGTATAAGTTAGCATATCATGGAAAAAAAACAGTTACATCATATAAAGGACTCAGGATTCAAAGTTCCCGAAGGTTATTTCGATGCGCTAAATGCTAGCATTCTAGCTAAACTAGAAGATCAAAAACTTTTAGAAATCCCCAACGCATCTGGTTTTAAAACCCCAGACGATTACTTCGCTACCCTAGAAAATCGCATTCAGGATAACTTACAAGAAACAGAAGTTCCCAAAATTATAAGCATAACCCGAAAAAGAACACTTCTAGTTTACATTTCTGGTATTGCTGCGGCAGTATGCTTGTATTTTAGCCTTCCATCAAACGAAACTGCCCTTACTTTTGATGGTTTAGAAACCGCAAGTGTTGAAGACTATATTATGGACGACAACATAAGTTCTTACGAAATAGCCGCTTTACTAAGTGAAGACCAAATTAAAGAAGATATAAACGTAAATCTCGATATTGACCCAACTCAAATCGAAAACTATTTGTTAGAACATGCAGATATTGATGACCTAATGCTTGAATAAACCTATAAACGAAACCTGATGAAAAATATCTTAGTCATACTAATTGTTGTACTTGGTTTAAATGCAACTGCGCAAAACAAACACAGAGACCGCATTAAAACACTAAAAGTTGGATTTATTACAGATAAATTAGACTTAACACCTGAGCAGGCTCAAAAATTTTGGCCCATTTACAATGATTTTGAATCTAAAATGAACGAAATTAGATTTAAAGAATTAAGGGCCTATCGCAAAGAAATACGACTAAACTCAAGTACAATGACCGAAGCTGAAGCGCGTAAGCTCATTACCAAAATGAATCGTACTGAAAACAAAATGAATGCCCTTAATAATGATTTATCTAACCAACTTTTAGACATCATACCTGCTAAAAAAATAATCCTGCTGAAACTTGCAGAAATTGATTTTAAGAAAAAAATGCTTCAAAAATTAAAGAAACCAAAACATAACTAAACCCCATTTTAAATCGTAAAACGTAACGGTTCTTATTAGCGCTCTCCTCTCCTTTTAAAATGGCAATATTTTGTTTTAACGCCATATGCCTATAGCAAAACCACCATTACACACCGTGTATACACCTTTTATAGGTATAAAACTGGTAGTACCTTGTGGTTTTGTATAATCTTCATCGTCAAAATAGCCTTTTCTCTCCACAGATAAGTAAACAAAGATTTTAGCCGTATTACCTCATATCTATTTGGCAGTCATCTTATGCGTTTCAAGCCTGTAAAATGCTACAGAGCCCTCGCAAAGCTTTTAAAACAGCCATTAAAGTAATCGTAGTATCTGCTTTATATACTATTTAATGCGACCATATGCTTTGTTAATTATCAGTAAAACACCTTTACTATACCCGCTGCCACCTACTAATTTTTGTTTGATTTTGAAGACAGATTATGATAAAAATTAAAAAAAACAGTTAGACGTTAATCTTTGCAGTAATTCATCTATAAACGAAATTATCACTACGGTTAAATTAGAAAATATACCGTAACGCTAGCGTAATAGATTTTTAATGACTAATTGAGGTTAAACTAAAAACTGTACTTCAAATTCAAAATACCTCTTAAAATACGAGCTATTTTCTATATAATAGTTAATTTTATACCTTTAATTTTATTTTAACTTATTCTTTGTTATGAAAAAAGCAATCTACACACTTGCACTTTTAGCAATGGTTACCCTATCCTGTAGCTCTAACGACGACAGTACCCCTCCAGAGATGGAAGTTCCTGAAGAAATGGAAACTCCAGAGACGCCTCAAGAACCAGAAACGCCAGAAGAACCTGAAATGCCTGAGACACCTGAAGAACCTGAAACACCAGAAGCTCCAGACACCACACTCCCTGTAAGCGTAAAAATAGTCGACTCTGATGGAGATACAGAAACCATAACCTATACTTATGATGGCATGAGACTCGTTAAAGAGACGTCTAGTGATGGATTTTCTACAGAGTATTTGTATACCAATGGACAACTCACAGGATCACTTAACAAAGCACCTTCCTTTGGAAACATCTCTGAATCTTTTGAGTATGATGCTGAAGGACGTGTGAATAGAGTAATTATAAACATACCAAATGCAAGTCAAAACATTTTTGTATTAACATACTCAAATAATAACAATACAGTTACTGGTACCGCTGAAGGTAAAGACATTGGACCTGATTCTGATGTTTTTACATTTAGTAACAATAATATTTTAACATTCAAAGAAGGAGATCGCAATTTTACAACATATACGTATGACACCAATAATGCCCCCTTTAAAAATGTAGCTAATAGAGAACTTTTAGTACGTTTAGACTCTGAAAATATAAATGCATTAAACTTCACCACAAACAACTTAGTAACTGAAGTTATGCGTGGCGATTTAAGATTCGAGAATCCAGATACGACTACATACAACTACAACTATACCTTTACAGCCTCTAACTACCCTAGAGTTGTAACAGAAAATGTAGATGGCGAAATTATAACCTATACCTACACCTACAATAACGATTAAATTCTAGTAATAGAAATTATTTAATAACAAAGCATATACTTGTCACGTATATGCTTTGTGTGTTTCTAAACATACTTTTTACTTTCAAAAAGCGCTCAATTACAAACAAAGCCTCAAAAACTGGTTCTGCGTTTCCTTCTTAGCTTTTCTGTTCACAAAGAAATACACAATTCAACATTAAAACGTACCTTTGCCCCTTCAAAACAATGCCATGCGATTACATAGAAACCTTTGCTTTGCAATAATAGACGGATTAACACAAATTTTTAACGAAGATAAGTATGCCGATAAGGTAATACAACAGTTGCTAAAACGTGATAAACGTTGGGGGTCTCGCGACCGTGGTTTTGTTGCAGAAACCACCTATGACATTGTACGTTGGAAACGCCTCTATGCAGAAATCGCAGAAGTAAAAGCGCCTTACGATCGTGACAACTTATGGCGTATGTTTGCGGTTTGGGCCACCTTAAAAGGTATTAAACTACCCGATTGGAAATATTTTGAAAGTACCCCTACACGAAAAATTAAAGGCCGTTTTGATGAACTCTCTAAAATTAGAAAATTAAGAGAATCTATTCCAGATTGGATAGATGCCGTGGGCTTAGAAGAACTAGGCGAAGCCAAATGGACTAAAGAAATCGCTATGCAAAATGAAAAAGCAGATGTGATTCTAAGAACCAACACCCTTAAAACCACTAAGGATCAACTTCAAAACTTATTGGCCGATGAGGGTATAGATACCGAATTTATTAAAGGTTACCCTTCAGCTTTAAAACTAACAGAACGCGCTAATGTTTTCGTTACAGAAGCCTTTAAAAAAGGCTTGTTCGAAGTACAAGATGCTTCCTCTCAATTGGTTGCAGATTTTCTAGATGTAAAACCAGGTATGAAAGTTGTAGACACCTGTGCTGGTGCTGGTGGTAAAACCCTGCATCTCGCAGCTTTAACGCAAAATAAAGGCCAAGTTATCGCCATGGATATTTACGAAAGTAAATTAAAAAAGCTAAAAATTAGAGCCCGCAGAAATGGGGTCCATAATGT
>CAZLTR010000127.1:4008-10346 GCA_964562415.1 uncultured Hyunsoonleella sp.
CCATAATGTAGATCTAAAGGTTATTGATTCTACAAAACCTATAAAAAAATTACACAACAAAGCAGATCGTGTACTAATTGATGCGCCGTGCTCTGGTTTGGGAGTATTGCGAAGAAATCCTGATGCAAAATGGAAACTAGAACCCGAATTTTTAGACCGTATTCGCATCACACAACAAGAGGTACTGCAACAGTATTCTAAAATGGTAAAACCAGAAGGAAAGTTAGTCTATGCCACATGCTCGGTATTACCGTCTGAAAATGAAAAGCAAGTACAGGCTTTCTTAAACTCTGAAGGTGGCGCTAATTTTTCTTTAATTAAAGACAAAAAAATACTCGCACATGTTCATGGTTTTGATGGGTTTTACATGGCTTTATTAGAAAGAAAGGCGTAGCGGCTTGTGGCTTTCAAATAGCACCTATAGTCCTGTTTTTATTTTTCTAAGACGACTAATAAGAGCTTTGGTTGTGTTTAAATTACTAATACCCAAGCACAGCTATAACTTCGTCTTCTATATTTAAATCACTTTTACCCTCTTTAGTACATCGCTCGTTCTCACTTCACACCTCATATAAGAAACGCTAGAAGAGCTAATCTATAAATGATTTTTTATAAAACATTGAATCTACCACATTCAATAATCTCTTTATTATTTAACGCTGTTTTATTTAATTAAAAAAACTATTTTTGAGATACAACAAACAGTTCTTACTTATGGTATTTTTTAGTGTTTTAATTATTGTAATACTTTTATATATAAATCGTAACATCAATTCTAAATTCAAACGTTTTAATACTAATCTAAATGACTTAATTAAGAAAACAGACCTTCTCCAACAAAAGATAAACACGCAACATACAGCACCTTTACCTGAAGAGAAAAAGAACCCCAGTACCCCTCAAAAATCAACTTTTGAAAAAACAATAAATACCCCTACACCTCAAGAAACTCAAAAAACACAAAAGAAAGAAGAGCCCTCTATAAAACAACAAACGCCTGCGATTCCTATACCTACGCCCCCCGCTCCGCTTTCAAAATCTAAAACGCCTCCTGCTAGTATAGCACCCAAAGTAAAGCAAAAAGAAACTGCTAAAAAGGCGCCTCAAAAACCTTGGATTCAAAGTTTTAAAGAAAAAAATCCTGATATAGAAAAATTCATAGGCGAAAACCTTATCAATAAAGTTGGAATTCTAATTTTAGTATTAGGCATTAGTTTTTTTGTAAAATATGCTATAGATAAAGATTGGATTAATGAACCCGCTAGAGTAGGTATTGGTATTTTGGCTGGTGTTTTAGTGATGGGGCTTGCGCATAAATTAAAGAAAAACTACAGTGCCTTTAGTTCCGTTCTTATCGCTGGTGCCATAAGTATTTTTTACTTTACCATTTATATCGCTTTTAATGAATATCACCTCTTTAGCCAAACCATAGCTTTTGTTATAATGGCTTTCATTACAGCCTTTAGCGCATTGGTATCTATTTCTTATAACCGACAAGAATTAGCTGTATTATCCTTAATTGGAGGATTTGCAGCGCCTTTTATGATTAGTACTGGAGAAGGCAATTACATCATTTTATTTACATACATCTCTATATTAAACATAGGAATTCTATCTATAGCATACTTTAGGAAATGGAAAATAGCAACCATACTTGCCTTTATTTTCACGACACTACTATTTGCTGGTTGGTGCTTCTCCTCGTCTTACGAAAGCAGTTTCCCATACGCTGGTGCTCTAAGTTTTGCCACAATTTTCTATTTTATATTTAGCATCACTATAGTTCTAAATAATTTGAGAAACAAAGGTGTCTTTTCTAAAATCGAATATTTTATTTTAATCGCTAATACATTTTGCTTTTTTGGAGTAGGCATGTTTATTCTTGAAGATTGGAATTCTAATTACACAGGTTTATTTACACTCGCTTTAGCCATTTACAATAGCATCTATGCCAGTGTACTTTATAAAAAGTTTGGTTTAGATAAAAATGCAATTTACCTCTTGCTAGGACTAGCACTTACTTTTGTAACACTTACAATACCTATTCAATTTAAAGGCAATCAAATCACAATATTTTGGGCATGCGAAGCCGTACTGCTGCTTTGGTTGTCAAAAAAATCGAAGATGAACGCCTTTAAAACCGGGGCTGTAGTTATTCAAATATTAACACTTGTAAGTCTCTTTATGGATTGGGCTTATTATACGAACGATCTTGAAACATTCGCTATTATTTTAAATCCGTTATTTATTGCTGGATGTACCGTTAGCATCTCATTATGGCTATCCTATAAATTAATAGAAAACACAACCAATCGTTATATTGCTAAATACATAAAATTAAATCTAAAGCAGTATAAATTTATACTTATAATTAGTGCTTGCATCATAACTTACTTTACAGGAATTTTAGAAGTCAATTACCAAGCATATCAATTTTTAGAAAATAAAATATCTGCACTTGCTTTTCCTGTAACCTACCATTTCATTTTTATATCTATACTTTTATTTTTAGTCTTAAAACTAAAACAAACTGTATTATCCAAAAGTGTACTAATTATTAGTATACTATCTATTGCAGCCTATATAATTGCTTTCTACAAAATACCACAACTGGAAATTTCAGAAAACTTAAAACTGGAAAGTACATCTCTATTTGGTTTTTATTTCCACTATATAGTACTAGCTTGTTTACTTTTCTTTGGGTTTCAACTGTTCAAACATTCAAAATTAATCTTTAACATCACGCCACAACAAAGCAAATGGTTGCCTTGGCTTTATACTTTTATAGCTGTTTTTATTTTTAGTAATGAAGTCATGGTACATACTTTAAATTTTTCTAATTTAAATATAGGATCTAGTTTTACAACAATTAACGGTGAGGACACCTATGAAAAAGCACGCCTTATTCGCCAAACAATAAAACAAAAAGAAATACAAGTTGTAAAAATTGGCTTTCCTATCCTTTGGGGGGTATTTTCGTTTTTTATTTTAATCATTGGTATACGCAAACAGTGGAAAACATTGCGAATTATAGCCTTATCCCTATTAGGGTTAACTATTTTAAAACTATTTATTTACGATATAAATAATGTTTCTGAAACGGGTAAAATTATAGCCTTTATCCTTCTAGGCGTCTTAATATTAATTATATCTTTTGTATATCAAAAAATTAAAAAATTAGTTAATGATGAAACATAAGAACATGACAAAGACACTAAAAGCCTATAGTTTTATTATCATTTTTGCGTTTTTAAATGGGTTTAGCAGTTATTCGCAAACACATAAAGGCCAAATTAATACCATTAAATACAATGGCTTACACAAGATAACCTTGCCGCATCAAGTACGCGCTGCTGTAAAAGATAATTTTAATTTTTTAAGAATTGAGGACTCCTTATTTAACGAAGTCCCTTATGCTTTAATTCGTAATACGAATACGGTTGCAGCCAATTTTAATGCGATTAAAATTATTTCAAAAAAAGTCATTAAAGATTCTGTAACGTCCTTAATTTTAGATAATAAAATAGTCCCTATACAGGATCATATCACCTTAGAAATAGCAAACACCAAAGGCTATAAAATCTATACTATTTTAGGGAGTAATGATCGTAAAAATTGGTTTGGACTTGTCGCTAATAAGCGTTTAAGTAATTTAAACACATCTAAAAAAACAAGTGTAGAGAAAACAATAGCAGTACCACTTAACACCTATAATTTTTTGCGCCTTGATTTAAATGATAAAAAATCGCTTCCCATCCAAGTTTTAAAAGTTGGTATTTATCAAAATAAGTTTTTTACACAAAAACCAATTCAACTCCATAACTTCACACAAACGATTCGTAATAACAAAGAAAAAAAAACTACAAAAATACAATTTAGTGCGACTCATGCTCACAAAATAGATGCACTTACTTTTAAAATAAATACAAGCTATTTTTTGAGAAAAGCAAAGCTATTGGTAACAAAGAAACGTGTTATAAAAAAGCGTGTGGAATTCTATGATAAAGTTCTATATCAATTCGAATTAAATTCTAACCATGCCAATACTTTTAATCTAGAAGAGATAAACGAAAATGAATTTAGTATAGAAATTGAAAACAATGACAATCCTCCCTTAAATATTGAAACTATTCGTGTGTTTCAAAAACCCATCCATCTTATTGCCGATTTGAAAAACAACACAAAATATACTATTTATGTAGACACAACCTTAACCAAACCTAAATACGATATTGTTAATTTTATTTCTAATAAAATAGAACACCTTGAAGATGCTTCAATTTCAAACTTTACTCCAATTAAAGTAGAGTCTAATACCACTACAACAACTTATTTTTGGCAAACAAAGTTATTCATGTGGTCGTGCATCGTCTTAGGATCTATGTTTGTTGTTTATTTTTCCTTAAAACTCATAAAGGATATTAATCCAAAAAATTAAAGTCGGTTACTGTTTAAAACCTAGTGAATAAGTCCCCCGTTTCTAGACTATATTTTTGTATTGAATTCCATTAAAAAGCAGTAAATTTGCCCTTTTAAACTCACAAACTATACATAATGATTCATTTCTTTGGAAACCTGAGCAGCAACGTATTTGCTGTGCAAAGCACAAAAGAATTATCTACAGAAACCATAAACAAACTTACATGGCTGTTTGGCAATACACCTAAAATAGAGCAAACCTCTTTAGATGCGACTTTTGTTGGCCCTCGTGCTGCCATGATTACACCTTGGAGTACCAATGCTGTAGAAATTACGCAAAACATGGGGATTTCTGATATTATTAGAATAGAGGAGTTTAAAACTGTTGCTGCCAACTTTACTGATTTCGATCCTATGATTTCAGAGAAATTTGAAGGCTTGAACCAAGACTCGTTTACAATTCACATTGAACCAGAACCTATTTTAAACATCGAAGATATTGCCGCTTACAACCAACAAGAGGGCTTATCTTTAAGTGATGAAGAAGTGAATTATTTGGAAGGCGTATCCAAAAATATTGGACGCCCCCTTACCGATTCTGAAGTTTTTGGATTTTCTCAAGTGAACAGTGAGCACTGCCGCCATAAAATCTTTAATGGCACCTTTGTGATTGATGGCGAAGAAAAACCAACCTCACTTTTTAAATTGATAAAAGAAACGTCAAAACAACATCCTAATGATATTGTTTCGGCTTATAAAGATAATGTAGCCTTTATTAAAGGCCCTAAAGTAGAACAGTTTGCACCTAAACGTGCCGATGTTCCCGATTTTTACAACACTTCAGATTATGAATCTGTAATCTCATTAAAAGCAGAAACACACAATTTCCCAACCACTGTAGAGCCATTTAATGGTGCTGCTACAGGTTCGGGTGGAGAGATTCGTGATAGGCTTGCTGGTGGCCAAGGGTCATTACCTTTAGCCGGGACTGCAGTCTATATGACGTCTTATTCGCGTTTAGAGGCCAACAGACCCTGGGAAAAAGGCGTTGCTGAACGCGACTGGCTGTACCAAACACCTATGGATATTTTAATTAAAGCCTCTAATGGTGCTTCCGATTTTGGAAATAAATTTGGACAACCTCTTATTTGTGGTTCTGTGCTTACCTTCGAACATGAAGAAGACGCTCGTGTATTAGGCTTTGATAAGGTAATTATGCAAGCGGGTGGTATTGGTTATGGCAAACAAGAACAAGCCTTAAAAGACACGCCTAAAACTGGAGACAAAATTGTAATCCTTGGTGGTGAAAATTACCGCATTGGTATGGGAGGTGCAGCGGTATCGTCTGCAGATACTGGTGCTTTTGCTTCTGGTATTGAATTAAATGCCGTACAACGTTCTAATCCCGAAATGCAAAAAAGAGCGGCTAATGCCGTTCGTGGCATGGTAGAAAGTGAAGAAAACTTTATTGTGTCTATACACGATCATGGTGCTGGAGGACATTTAAATTGCCTTTCAGAATTAGTAGAAGATACTGGTGGTAAAATAGATTTAGACGCCCTACCTGTAGGCGATCCTACCTTATCTGACAAAGAAATAATTGGGAATGAATCCCAAGAGCGTATGGGACTTGTTATTGGAAAAGAACATACCGAAACGCTTAACAAAATTGCAGAACGCGAACGCGCACCTATGTATACTGTTGGAGACGTTACTGGAGACCATCGCTTTACATTCCAATCTAAAACCAAAGGCAATACGCCTATGGATTTAGCTATGGACGATATGTTTGGCAGTTCTCCTAAAACCATAATGACAGATACAACAGTACATCGCAATTATAGTGCTCTAGCTTACAATTCTGAAAATTTTCAAAATTATTTAGAACAAGTACTTCAACTTGAAGCGGTAGCCTGTAA
>CAZLTR010000128.1:0-6655 GCA_964562415.1 uncultured Hyunsoonleella sp.
ACATTGGAACTTATTAAGATTGCTTTGAAATTCCTTGTATACTTATAAACTCTTAAAAAAACTTTAGTACTAGACTCCTAAAATATATACGCTCCACTCACCTATTGTTTTACCAAAATTTTATGAGGTCGTTTAACATTACGTTTACCTGAATAAAAGATAAACTTAGAGTGTATATAAAAAATTACTACTTTTAAATTTGTAAACATGAGCTACTTTAAAAGCTAGTATCTATATTAAATAATGAATAAAAATCTTCTTTTTATATTCTTGAGCTTAATCAGCATAGAGCTTAACGCTCAAACAAATATTTCAGGACATATATCTACCAATGACAGTATAATAGATAAGCAACTGATTATTTTATCTATAACGAGTACCAATCCTGCTGATGAACCAAATATTATAACTAGTACTCAATTAGATGAAAATGGCTTTTTTAACATTAATCATAAGCTTTTAAATGAAGATAAATTATATACCCTTTCTATAAATAATAACGAGAGTTCTTCTAAAAGTTTTATTTTATCAAATAATGATTCTCTGTTTTTTCAAAAAAGTAATGTCCCATTCACTGTGTTTACAAATACAAATAACGCTGATAAAGAATGGCAAAAGTTGAAAAAAATTATAGAAAAACAAGATGCTGATATAAATGAAATTCACAATTACACTAAGGACTCTCTTAAAATTTTAGCAATAAAATTATTGAGTATAAAAGAACTCAAAAACAGAAAGTTACTTAAAAAAGATATTTTTCTTAATACAGAATACTACTCAAACCTGCTTAAAGAATTAAAACTAAGTGAAATTAATGCTAATGAATATATTTTTCTCGAAAAAGAATTAGCATTTCATAATTTAAAATCAATAGAAAATAAATATTCTATTAGCAGGCTGATTAATTTCATTCTTGGATTTCTATTATTTGCATTAACAGTATATCTATTTTCATCAAAGCTTAAAAGAAACAAAAAAGAAAATCACGAATTAAGTAAACAGGAGTTAAATATTAAAAAGCTTATACTTGAAGGGAAAAGTAATAAAGATATAGCCGAAGACTTATTTATTAGTTTAAGTACTGTAAAAACGCATATCACTAATATTTACAACAAACTTAATGTTTCTAACAGAACGGAATTAATTACTAAATTCAAAAATTAATACCGGTACTAGTACTTTAATCCTACCCTACTCAGACCAACTCCTTTCTCCTATTTCTGTTTATTTATAGAAATTTTACTATAAAAATCTAAATGGGAGATTCTAGCTTTAAAATGTGGAATACTGTTTTAGGATGGGGTGTTTTTTTAATTGCGCTTACAACCTATAGTTTGACTGTAGAACCTACTGTGAGTTTTTGGGATGCTGGAGAATATATTGCAACATCAGCAAAATTACAAATAGGTCATCCACCTGGAGCACCATTATTTCAAATGTTAGGTGCTTTTTTTTCCATGTGTGCTCTTAAGCCGTCTCAAGTTGCGTTTATGATGAATATGATGAGTGCAACTGCAAGTGCATTTACTATTTTATTTATGTTTTGGACAATTACTTTTTTATTAAAAAGATTAGCTAGTTATAAAAAAGCAATTATCAAATCGGAAGCTCAGGCTATTTTAGGTAGTAGTTTGGTAGGTAGTTTAACTTTTACATTTACGGATTCATTTTGGTTTAATGCAGTTGAAACCGAGGTTTATGCCATGGCAACCTTAATTATGGTTGTGTTGTTTTATTTAGGATTACGCTGGGAACAAGACATGGATAAACATCGTGGTAATCGTTGGCTTATTTTAATTGCTTTTGTTATTGGTCTATCTTTTGGAGTTCATTTTATGGGATTGCTAACTATTCCTGCTATTGGATTAATCTATTATTTCAAAAATTATAATACAATTACTCTTAAAAATTTTATAACTGCTAATGTAGTTTCTATTGCTGTTTTACTATTCATTTTTAAATTTTTAACACCTAATGTTCTTAGTTTTTTTAGTTATCTCGAAATATTCTTAGTGAATAAAATAGGACTACCTTTTAATTCAGGTTACATCATTACTGGAATTATTCTTTTAACTGCGATTTATTTTGCATTACAATACACAAGAAAAAAACAATACGAATACCTAAATACAAGTATTTTGTGTATCACTTTTATAATTATTGGTTTTTCAAGCTGGCTGATGCTTCCTATAAGAGCTAACGCTAATGTGGTTATAAATGAAAATAATCCATCAAATGCTAGAGAATTATTAAGTTATTATAATTTAGAACAATACCCTGAGACTCATTTGTTTTATGGGCCACAATTTACGAATCTATATGCTTATCTTGATGATAAGACCCCATATGTTGATGGTAAACCAAAATACGAAAAGGACGAAGAAAAAGGGGAGTATATTATTGTAAATGATTACAAGAATTCCGAATATAATTACAATTCAAAGCATGCTTCTTTTTTTCCAAGAATGTGGAGTACTGAACATGCAGACAACTATATGATGTTTACTGGTTATTTAAATTTCAAATTGAGACCTGAATTTCAAATGGAAAATGAATTACGCAAGGTAGTTTTGAATTTTAGAAATAAAGTAACTAAGGGTCTTGTTGATTACGACGATTACAACAATTTTTTAAAACGCTACCAGAGTTATATTGAGGTTGAAAAGCCGTCGTTAATGAGCAATATATCCTATATGTTTGAATATCAATTAGGTTATATGTACTGGCGTTATTTTATGTGGAATTTTGTAGGTAGGCAAGATGATATTCAAGGTAGGTATGACAACCACGGAAACTGGATAAGCGGTATTAAGTCTCTTGACGAATGGCATTTAGGCTACTCGCAAGATAATTTGCCAAGTGATGTTGAAAACAACAAAGCTAGAAACACCTATTATTTATTACCACTTATATTAGGGCTTATTGGTTTTTTTTTCCTATTTAATAAAAACAAAACAATCTGCTGGGTCATGCTAGTATTTTTCTTGTTTACTGGAATAGCAATTCAAATATACACCAATGTACGTCCATTTGAGCCTAGAGAACGTGATTATTCTGTGGTAGGGTCATTTTACGTATTTGCATTATGGATTGGTTTTGGTGTTTATGGAATTTATGATATTTTAAAAATTTACTTACCAAAAAAGCTAGCTGCTCCAATAATTACGATTGTTTGTTTGATACTTGTACCTAGCATTTTAGCTGCTAACAATTGGGATGACCACGACCGTTCTGATAAGTATACTGCACAATCTATGGCTAAAAGATATTTAGATTCTTGCGCTAAAAACGCCATATTGTTTACTATAGGCGATAATGATACATTTCCACTTTGGTATGCACAAGAAATTGAAGGTTATAGAACAGATGTTAGAATTGTTTGCACGAGCCTATTTCAAACAGATTGGTATGTAGACCAAATGAAACGCAAAGTTTATGAAAGCGACCCAATACCATCACAATTAACACATGAAGATTATAGAACGGGAACAAACGATTATGTTAGAATTAAACCTATTACAAAAGACACCATAGAAATCAAAGAGATTCTAAATTTTATAACTAGTGATAATCCAAAAACTAGATTTAAATATTTTTTACAGCAATTCACAGATGCTGATGTTAATGCATATCCTTCAAGAGAACTAAATGCTAGATACATACCAACAGAATTTTTAAGACTCCCTGTTAACATAGATAATGCTGTTAAATTTGGTACTGTAAAAGAAAAAGATTTAGGTAAAATAGTTCCTTATATTGATATCAAAATTAAAGGAAGTGGTCTTTATAAAAACAGATTACTAATGCTAGACATTCTTGCTAATAATGAATGGAAACGTCCAATATATTTTAGCGGTGGTGCCTTTGCCGAAGAAGATTATCTTTGGATGAAAGATTATTTACAACTTGATGGCATGTGCTATAAATTAGTTCCTATTAAAACGCCAATGGATAGTAATACTAGTTTTTTGGATATGGGTAGAATTGATAGTGAATTAATGTATGAAAAAGTAAAAAACTGGGATTGGGGTAATGGTGGGAGTACTACGATTTATCATGACGTAGAAACTCGTAGAAATTCAATGACAGATAGAATTAATCTAGCACGTTTAATAGAACAACTTATAAGTGAAGGCAAGCTGGATAAAGCTGAAGAAATAACAAATCTAGCTATGATCAACATGCCAGTTGATTACTTTGGCTATTATGCACTTTTAGAACCGTATATTAGTGCCTATTATGAAGTTGGGAACAAAGAAAAGGCACAGCAATTATTTAAAGATGTTGTTGCGAAATATCAGGAAAACTTAAAATATTACGGTAGTTTACAGCCAAAAAACCAAGAACGAGTATTTGAAAAAATCTACACAGATATTCAACGATATAAAGCACTTGTTAATATTTTAATTGAATATGATATAGATTTTGCTAATTCTGAAAGTGATCTGTTTAATGATTATTTAAGTTTATTTAAACATTTTTACGGTGGTGAAGATGAAGAAGAATAAAAAGGAATGACTACTGATCGCATTTCTAAACTTGAATAATCTACAAACTTTTATTAATTGTTTAAATATAAGTTTATTTATACCCATTCCACTTCCCTCCTACGTCGTCGCATAAAAAGTATTCCATTAACATTACAGAAGAAACTTTTTAGAATAAATTTTTTAAAGAAACTATAGTAATAACTTTCGCTTTTTACCAAAGCTCAAGTTACATAACGTAGAAGATTATGATACACTTTTAATTACAGGTTTGATGTGTGTTACTATGTATCTATAATTCGACAATATGCAAAATTGCTTTATAAACTAAAACCGATTCATTTTTATTGTTGTGAATTGTTTAAATTAGAAATCTTAAAAATTAAAGATTGTCTAGGAACACATATATATTAATTATTACAATTCTCTTTAGCTTGGTCTATATATCAAGTTTGATAAATACTATATTGTTCAGTGTCATACAAACTGATACTATAAATTTTAGTATGATTCCTAAAACCAATATAAAATTGGTTTTAGTGGTACTTATATGTTTTATAGAAAGCTCATTAATAAAAAAACAATATCCTGGGATTTTTGGTTGGATACTTAGCGCTATTTTAATTATGGCCATACTAATGCGTGTAATACACTGGTCTTATAATGCGGAAACAATTATAATTAGTGTATTGTTAATACTTAGCAATCTTATTTATTTTGCTATAAAAGAAAAGAATAAAACTATAATTAATTATTTATTAATGGCTTATCTAATGCTTAGAATAGCTATAATTCTTTTTAGAAATAATGATTTCTTTTGGTGGCTAGAATTAATTATCGGTTGTAGCATTATTATTTTAGGGGTACTAAATACTATTAAAAGGGTTAAAAAATTGGTTTAAGCTTCCTCTATAACACTTTAACTAATAATCCTATTCCACACACATTCCCACTTCGCTCCTATCGTCGCTTCTGGCAAAGCGTATTTTCTCGCGATCCTCTCCTATTTGAGAAATAGGCGCTCGTGAACCTTAAAGGGAGTCATTACAGTTGCCAAAGAAACTTTATAAGAAGAAAACTATAAAAGTAGATTCGTCCTGTAGCCTATCCCATCGATAATATCTAAGCACTACCCTTCTTTATTCCATAAGTTGTCTCCAACAATTCTTGGGATTACTTCTTTGCGGTAATTTCTACTTAACGGAATTTTATAAGATGCTATTTGGAGTTCGTGTTGCGTGATGCCTTCTATTTTATTTAAAGCTACAATATAGGATTTGTGAACTCTCATAAACGCATCGGAATTTAAATTTTCTTCTACATTCTTTAAAAATAATAAGCTTATATATTTTCTTTTGGTTGTTTGAACAATCACATAGTTTTGCATGGCCTTTACAAAGAGAATATCATCATGGTAAATTTTCTCCAACTTACCGTCGCATTTCATAAAGAAACAATTAGATTCTTTTTCTCTAATCCATGGTTTTTCACTGTGTTTTAGCAATTGGTGTTGCCGTTTGGCCTTAGTTACAGCGGCAAAAAAGCGATTGAAAGAAATTGGCTTAAGCAAATAGTCTAAGACATTAAGGTTAAAACCGTCGACAGCATAATTGGGAAAGGCCGTTGTTAGAATGGTTAACGGAGGATTAGGATTTGATTTTAAATACTCTAAACCATTCATTAAAGGCATTTGCACATCTAAAAACAGAAGATCTATCTCTTTTTCTTCTTCTAGGAAACGTGGGATGTCTAAGGCAGAAATACCTGTGCCAACGCAGGTAAGAGTATCTATTTGATCTATATAATTGGTTATACATTCTCTTGCGAGTGGTTCATCATCTATGACTATGCATCTCATCATACGGATATTTTTTTTAGGGGCCCCATCACATCTTTTGCTAAGGTAAGCTGTAATTTTACAGTATATGTATCTTTACTTTTTTTAATGATTACCGAATGTGCGTCTTTATAGACAAGGTATAACCGACGTTTTACGTTTTTAAGACCTAAGCCATTATATGACACCCCTTCTGGCATATGATGCTGTATTTCAAAATTAGCACTATTACTCAGTTCAAAATACAACTGTTCTTTCTCAACGGAAACACGGAGTGCGATCCATTTTTTTTTCGCAGCGTCGGCATAATAGCGGACATACTGCCTTATAT
>CAZLTR010000128.1:6665-10308 GCA_964562415.1 uncultured Hyunsoonleella sp.
AAAGGTATTAAAATAAAGGGTGCAATAATTGGGGTATCTTCCAACAATTTAGGAAGCTTAAGTTCTAAATCAAAATTATCATTTTGGCGAAGATTTTCCAATTCAATGAAACTTTCAATATAAGCCAATTCATTCTTTAAAGAAATATAAGTGCTATTACACTCATATAATTGATAGCGTAATAAACTTGAAAACTTCACTAAGGATTCCGATGCCATTTCTGGATTTTTATGAATCAATACAAATATGCTATTAATGGTATTGAACAAGAAATGAGGATTGAACTGTGATTTTAAAAACTTTAGCTCCGTCTCTAATTTTTCTTTTTCTAATAATTGCTGTCGCTTTTGAGAAGCAATCCAGTTTTTGGCAAGTTTGATACTCATTCCCAATGTCATTGCAGATATAGATGATGGCAATGCACTTTTCTTAAAAATAGTAACTGGTGTTGCTGGATTTATTTTAAAAAGCGCGTAGGCTGAGCTGTTAGAAAAAGAGGCTGCCACAAAATAATTAGAACTAATCAATAGTGCCATAGCAATAACTACAAAAATAACATATGCAAAAAACGTAAAGTACTTTCCTTTTATAAGATAGTTGGGCACAAGTACATAAAGACAAAAATAAATTCCAAAGGCCTGATAAATGACATATCCCAGGTATTTTATGATACCATGGGGGGCTTTAAAACTTTCTAAAACATCACTGGGATTTCCCATATACACAGTCCACCATACAAAATGATAGCAGGCCCAAAAAAGGATATGGTGTAACTTGTAACGTTCTATAAAAGAGAACACACTGTTTTTATTGATAGCTTCCATAAGAGGTATAACATACTATCTAGCAAGATACAATAGCACTATAATTTTATCAAATGCATGCTTAAAAACTTGCTGTCATGTCGCTTTTTAATGACCACAGGTAATTTAAGATTAATTTTTAGCGCCATTTATAAGTTATTTGAGATGTAATACCATACGTAATCCTAATACAACCGCTCGTCAATCTCTTTTTTAGTGTTTACAAGATTGTTAGTACTTGCATCTTAAATCACTAAAATGAAGTTACAACTTATAGGTATTTTGCTAGTATTTGGATTTGCGTTTAATGCATCATCACAAATTACAGGAACGATTATAGACGAGAAAGGTGTTGGCATTGCATATGCAAATATCACCTTACACCCTAAGAATAAAACACAGTTCTTAACAGGAGTTATTAGTGATGAAGATGGTAGATTTACACTCGATGTTCCCATGGAAGGTGAATTTACAGTCCAAATTAGCCTATTGACTTATAAAACTTGGGTGTCCGAATTATTTGTTGTGCGATCTCTTCCCTATCAACAGGACTTTCCTCCTATTCTTTTAGTTGAAGACGTGACAGAATTAGATGGTGTTTTACTACGGAGATCGCAAAAATGGATTCAACGCACTCAAGAAGGTACTATTATAAATGTACAGGCAAGTGTAATGACGCAGGGCAGTACCGCTTTACAAGTATTAGAACGTTCGCCAGGTGTTATTTTAGACCAATACAACACTACGTTTTCCTTAAATGGTAAAAGTGGTACTCTGGTTATGATAAACGGAAAGGCACAACGTATCCCTACAGCAGATTTAATTGCCATGCTTAAAGGTATGAGTGCAGATAACATTAAAAGTATAGAACTGTTAACCCATCCGTCAGCACGATACGATGTCGATGGTAATGCAGGCATCATTAATATTGTAACAATTAAAAATGAAACTCTGGGCATTCGGGCCAATCTTAACTTAAGTGCAGGTTATGGTGAAGGCCCCAAGCAAACCACTGGACTTTCTCTTAATTATGGTGGTAAACGCACGACGCTATTTGGCAGCTATAACGTCTCTTATGACGAGACTTATAGTGGGTTTAGAGGGGTTGGCCTAACTGAAATTCCTGTTTTAGGAGGGCGTACAAATATTGATTTTACCAGTAGAACCCAACAAACAAACCGAAATCACAACCTTAATTTAGGATATGAATACAAACTTTATAAGGGGGTTGCACTTGGGGCTAGCGTAGTGTTTAATCAATCGTCCCCCCTTGTTAGGACTCGTAATTTAGGATTATACGATTTTACGACTGACCCTTTTTTAGAAGCCCAAATACGTCTAAACGGCCATGGAAATTTAAAGAATTTAACCTCTTCCATGTATTTTGAAAAGGTTGGTGAGCACAATAGTTTTAACATAACAGGAGATTATATT
Organism: uncultured Hyunsoonleella sp.; assembly: GCA_964562415.1. Taxonomy (GTDB): domain Bacteria; phylum Bacteroidota; class Bacteroidia; order Flavobacteriales; family Flavobacteriaceae; genus Jejuia. The sequence goes on from CAZLTR010000128.1 coordinate 8,903, forward strand.
AATTACAATAGTGAAACCCCCAACCAAGTAAATAGTAATTACTTTGATGAAAATGGAGAGGCGTTTCAGCCCCAAAATGAAATTTATACTAATGGAAACCGTGGTTTTAATAAAACCGATATTAATGTTGGGGTACTAAAATTAGACTATAAGCATACCATTAGTAAAAACACCTCTGTAGAAGGTGGTGTAAAAGGGTCATTATCTAAAACCGTTAATGCTGCCCGTATTGAAATTCTACAAGGCGAAAACTTTGTGACAGACGATAGGTTTATAAGTACAATAGAAAATACCGAAACTATAGGAGCGGCTTATGTATTGAGTGATTACAGCTTTACTGAAACATTGAAAATGCAGCTTGGCTTGCGTTATGAGTATTGGGATCAAGCGTTTGACACTAGTGCGCTAGATCGTAGTTTTGGAAAATTATTTCCTTCATTTTTTATCACCCGCTCTTTTTCTGATACTACGGCTCTAAATTTTGCTTACAACAAGCGTATTACACGACCTAATTATTCCGACCTAGCCTCCTTTTTAGTTTATAACGGCCCAACATCGGTATTTAGTGGAAATCCACAACTGCTGCCCGCCATAACCGATAATATTAGTATAACCTACAACACTAAGTCTTTTAGCATTTCCCTATTGGCCTCTAATGAAAATAACCCAATCGCACGCTTTCAAATAACACGCAACGCTCAAAGTAATGTAGCAGTCATAGCTCCTGTAAATATGAAATACCAACGGAGTATAGATGTACAAACTAATATTCCAATTCGTATTTTTCATTGGTGGAATATTAATGTTAATGGGACTTTGGGTATTAGAACGTTTCAAGTATTACATACCGATGAGCGCATCACCCACGATTATTTACACTATAATTTTAATGGAAACCAAACCCTGTTATTACCTGCAAATTTCACATTAGAAGTATCGGGCTGGTATACCTCACGTCATTTTAATGGTAGTACTAGAAACGAAGGTTTTGGCGCTCTAAATGCAGGGTTGAAAAAAGAATTTAAAAACGGTAGTAGTTTGCAATTTGCAGTAACTGATAGTTTTGAGAGTTTGAATATTAATTTTAAAATAGGGACACTAACCCGCGAAGCATTTGGCGATGTTTTTAATGGCAAGTATAGCCCAGAATCTGGTTTCTCGCGTATTTTTAGACTTAGCTATGCCTACCCTTTTGGGAATAAAAAAGTAAAAGAAGCTAAAGGAAAATCTGGTGCAGATAATGAAAAATCTAGAATATAACTTTGATAGCTCGTACTTTAACGGGTCATGCTTTTAACCTATTGGGGACGTTCCATTTTTCTAGTGCTTCCACCTAAATTTCATGAAGTTAAATCATCACAATCCACGGTCAATATTTTACATTTAATCGTTCTATTTTTGTAAAG
>CAZLTR010000129.1:0-10294 GCA_964562415.1 uncultured Hyunsoonleella sp.
TAGATTTAATGTCTTGTAGTGCTTTTCGAATTGAAGAAAATTGCGATAAAAAAGTTATGCAACTGAGAGCAAAAGGTTTTAGTGCCAGAAAAATTGGCTCTAATAAATACGGTTTACATCAAGTCGTTTATGCAAGTTTTGAAACTCGAGTAGAGGCTAGAAAAGCACTACAAGACATTAAATCTACCCATAATAAAGCCGCTTGGTTACTCGCTAAAAAACTAGATTAGTTTATACTTCCCCATAAAGTTTATAATGTGTAACTTTATAACATCTAAACTTTAATCATGGAAGCTAAAAGCCCTGAAGATTCTAAAACAACTATGACCGATATGGTTTTACCTAGTGAAACCAACCCATTAAATAATTTATTTGGTGGCGAACTGCTGGCTCGTATGGATCGTGCTGCTTGTATAGCAGCTAGACGGCACTCTAGGCGCGTTGTTGTTACAGCATCTGTAAATCATGTAGCTTTTAATAAATCTGTTCCTTTGGGTAGCGTTGTAACTGTAGAAGCTAAAGTATCTCGTGCATTCAACACCTCTATGGAAGTTTATATCGATGTTTGGATGGAAGACAGAGAATCTGGAGCGAGAACAAAAGCTAATGAAGCTATTTATACTTTTGTCGCTGTAGACGAAACAGGAAGACCTGTTGTAGTCCCTGCTGTAGCACCGCAAACACCATTAGAAAACGAACGTTTTGATGCCGCACTGCGTCGCAAACAATTAAGCTTATTATTAGCTGGTAAAATTAGTCCTAACGATGCTTCTGAGTTAAAAGCATTGTTTGATTAAACTTTTTTCAATAACTTTAGTCTAATTATTAGAACCCTAATTCTATAGTATCATGAGATTGTTTTTCACCTTAGTATCTCTAGTTTGCCTGATGAGCTTCTCATCCTGCGCTACTAGGCTGGTTGCCAAATTATCGCCTGCTACAGTTATTAAAACACCTCCAAGAAATTACAAAGTCATTAAAGTTCAAGGTCGTGATTATTACTACTGGGATGGCAAATACTTTAAAAAGACGAGGCGTGGTTTTGTAGTGACTAAAATTTAAGCTGTTACATCTTGTAAATCCAACTTTTAGGATTTTGTGTTACACTCCCTTTAGATACTATAAAACTTAGCGTGGTTTTACCTGTAAAATTATTGGTCGCAACATCCCCTATTACTTGCTTGGTCTTCACGACATCACCTTCTTTTACATATAATTTCGATAAATTTTTATAGGTTGTAATGTAGTTTCCATGTTGAATCATCACAATTGGATTTACATTTTTTAAGCGCACAATACTCATAACCTTTCCATCGAATACAGCTCTTACTTTTGCACCTCCTTTAGTCGTAATTCGAACCCCATTACTTTTTATAGTTAAGGTTTTATTAATAGGATGTGGTTGGGTACCATAGCCCAGACTTACATAGCCATTTTCTACGGGCCAAGGCAGCTTTCCTTTATTAGATGTAAAATTATTTGAAAGTATCTTTTCCTCTGGTGTTAAAGCAAACCCAGTGGTAGTCGCAGTGGTTGTTTTAGCTTTTTTATTGGCTTTAGATTTTGCTATTGCTGCTTTTATAATGCGATCTATGGCACTATCTATTTTATCGGCTTCACGTTGCTTAGCTCGTATTTGCGCTGTATACTTACTAAGCTCTTTTTGTATACTCACCATAATGTGTTGGTGCTGCTTTCGTTCTTTCTCTAAATCTTTTTGTGTACTCTTGTTTTCTGTAATAAGTTGGTCTTTTTCCTTTTTTTGAACTAATAATGCTTTTGTTATGTTTTGCAATTCTAACGTTTTAGCCTTAATCATCTCGCCTTGCTCCTTTTGATGATCTGTATACTGTTTCATATACTGTAAACGCTTATAAGCCTGCTTAAAATCGTTTGATGACAACAAAAACATAATACGACTTTGCTGATTTCTACTTTTATAAGATTTAACAATCATAGCAGCGTAATCTGTTTTTAAGGCTTCTAGTTCTGCTCGAAGTGCACTAATTTGGTTTTGGTTGGCATTAATCTTTCTAGTTAACAAATTGGCTTGCTGATTCGTAACTTTTATAAGTGTATTTAGGACTTTAATTTTATAATTAAAATCTTCTATTAATGACAACTGCGATTTTGCTTTGCTTTTATTTTCCGCTCTTAAACTATTAATTTTTTGAATCTCCTTTTGCAACTCTTGCCGCCTATTTTCAAGTTGCTTTTGCTTATTATTTTGCGCAAAAACCACACTTCCTCCCAACATGAGAAGTAGTAGACATACTAATTTAAAAATGTGTTTTCGCAAATGCATTACAATTCTATTTTCTTAAATCCAGATGGAATTTTAAAAGGAAAACGTATCTCTCCATTTAACGTTACACTTTTAAATTCGAGTTCTGCAACACGTTCTTCTGGGCCTTCTACAGCAATAACTTTTATCTGCTCTGGTAGTTCTTGTCCTAATACATTTTGATAACTTAAGTAATCTATTTGCAAGTGGCGTTGTGCTTTTGCTTGAGATAATTGCTGAGACACCACTTTGTAATTTTTCGGACTTAAAATATAGAATAGCTCAAATAATTCTTGCTGCGCTTTAGGTTGCAACACATATTGCCCTTCGAGTATCGAGACTTTATACGCACTGTCTTCTAAACTGTACAAAGCTTCTCCCAAAAGTAGGTTTTGAATTTTCTCAAAATCTAATGTAGTCCCTAATAATTTGGTGAAATACTCGAAATCTCCTTCAAAATAAGTATTGTCTAGTTTATTGTAAAACGCCACTTGATCTGGTGTAATTTTAGCTCTTATAATACCAAAAGGGGCACTTAACCAAAGTACTGCATCCTTTTGCATTCTATAACTTACGGTGTGCGTTTGCCGTTTAGAACCTTCGGTATAGGTAATTTTTAATTTGGACTGCAGCGTTTTAAAACTAGCAGTTGTTTTCGCATTTGCTTTTACCAACTGCTTTGCCGATAGTTTTAAATTGGATGTGTTACCTGTTAACGTTTTAGATGTTTTACAGCTCGTCACTAAGAGCAGTAAAACTAAAATCAAAAAAGATGTACTGTGTTTATATTTCAAATTTCAATATTTTTAGAGTCTACTCTACTTTTAATGTATTTGCTTTATCGGTAAACGATTTTGCCTTCTCTGTATTGTTTAATAATGTATTTGCTTTAGCCAACTGCCTGTAAAAATCGGCTTCCATAGAAGCGTCGTCTACAACCCAATCTAATCCTAATTCTAAGGTCTCTATAGCTAATTTAGGGGAATTTAGTTCATTTAGAGTGACACCATGTATAAGATAGGGTAAAGGTTGCGCAGGATATTTTTGAATGGCCTTAGCACTTTCTGTTTTAGCAACATTAAACTGTTTTAAATCGACATGTAATAACAAAACCTGTTTTAGTATAGAAAAATTGTCCTCTTGCTTTTTTAAAGCCTCTTTAAAATAACTTAACGCCTTTTCATTATCCTTTTTGTGTAAATAGTAATGCCCCAAGTCGATTAAAGTTTTCGCATCTGTCTTACTATCTAATAATGTGGTCGCTTCTACCAAATCGGTTTCGTACTGGGGGTTCTGTTTCACGAAATTCACAAAATCGGACAATACTTTAAGTTTTGCATCTGGCTTTATAACATCACTTTTCATCACAATTTTCATAGATGCTATTGCTGCTTGGGTGTTATTCCTATCTAAATAAAATTTATACAAGGCTAAGTGCACCAACTGAGATCCTGGGTGAACCTTTAACAACTCTTCAGCAGTTTCAAAAGCTTTATCGGTTTCATTTTGCGCGCTGTAACGGTAAATTAACTCTAAATAATTGGCTTCGTTTTGAGGGTTTTTATCGACTCTAGCCTCTAAATTTTTAATTTGATCGTCTGCACGCCCTGTAGCTTTGTATATTTTATTTCTCAAACGATCTCTAGCTATAGACACTCCAAACGCAGCATCCAAATCATCTAAAATAACAAGTGCCGCATCGTATTTTTCCATTTTCACATACAATGTCGCCAAATCTTCTTTGTAATCGGGATGGTATTTCACCAATTGCTTAACCGCTTTAAGGGCTTTGTTCAATTCATTTTGAGACACATAATAACCATACAATTCGTCCAAATACCATTCGTTATCTGGTGCTTTACTTACGGCAGTTTTTAAAGCATCTTCAGCAGCCCCAAAATTCTTGAGTTTCATATAGTTTTTCCCTAACTCAAAATACAATATTGCTGGCTTTTTATCAATTTCGATACACTTTAGAAGCGCTTCAGCTGCACGCTCATAATTTTCAATGCCTTTTTGCTTTAAAGCTTCAAAGAAGGCTTCTTGAAATTTATCTTCGGCAATACCCAAATCATCATCTGGAGTCTTATTAAAATCTACCTGAGCATAGACCTGTATTGGCACTACTACTAGTGCCATAAACACACCTATTATTATGTAAATACCTCTATTCTTCATATACGCTATTATGCAGTAAATCTTCTATAACTTCAAATTGATACACTATACTTACTGTATCACAAGATGCTCTCATTGTATCTCTGTACACTACAGCCGTATCTGGCAAATTGTTATGAGTGGCATCAAACCTCGCTTTATTAGGCCATTGCGCATAAGCCATGTATTCTAAACCACTTTTCTTATGCAAACGAGAACCTAAACTGCCTTCGTGTTTATATATTAACGCTGTAAGCCCAGACCAACTTTCAATAAATTGATGTTCCAATCCTGGTTTTACCTTAAATGCATACACAACACTGTACATCTCTACTAGTCTAAAACAGAATAATCGCCTATACTAATACTCGTAAATTCACCATTGTATTTTACGTTATTGCCAATCATTGCATTTACCAATTTCGCATTCTTAATTACAGAATTGGTTTGAATTAAACTATTCTCAATGGTAGCATTTTCAATAACTGTACCCGTTCCTACAGACACAAAAGGGCCTATAGTTGTATCCTTTAAAACAACGTTTTCACCCACAAAACAAGGCTCTATAATCGTAGCGTTTTCTAGGGTTACAGAATCTGCCACCAATTGCTCTTCACCATCTGCTTTTAAAAAGCCTAGCATGCGTTGGTTGGTTTCTATGGTAATATTTTTATTACCGCAGTCCATCCACTCATCTACAGTTCCTGTTTTAAAAATTTTACCGTCTGCCATCATACGCTTAATGCCATCATTAATTTGGTATTCGCCACCATTCATGACATTTTCGTCTAAAATCTCTTGTAATTTGCCTTTTAGTACGGCCACATCTTTAAAATAGTAAATACCAATTACGGCTTGATCGCTCACAAAGGTTTCTGGTTTTTCTACCAGTTCGGTGATTTCGTCATTAGCATTAAGTTGCACCACACCATAAGCTTCTGGGTTTTCTACTTGCTTGGTCCAAATCACACTATCTGCTGTGGGGTCTAAATCGAACGCTGCTCTAATTAAGGTATCTGCATAGGCAATAACTGCTGGGCCAGATAAAGAGGGCTCTGCACACATAATGGCATGCCCTGTTCCAAGAGGTTTATCTTGACGGTAAATAGAGGCTTTGGCGCCTAAACTTTTAGCTAATGCTTCTAAACTGCTAACCACATCGTCTCCAAACCATGCTGGATCCCCCAAAACAAAGGCTATTTCCTCTACAGGTTGTTTTAAAACTTTAGTAATATCTTTTACCAAACGGTGTACAATAGGTTGTCCTGCAACTGGTATTAATGGTTTTGGTACGGTTAAACTGTGTGGTCTTAAACGAGAACCACGTCCCGCCATTGGTACTATTATTTTCATCTTAAAAATTGATTCGTTTATTCGTTATATTACGTATTTGTAGTATCTACAACTGTTCTAATTTTATGTTTTAAGTATAAATCGCCATGTATAGGTCACTGCACTCCAGTGCTTCCAAAGCCGCCTTCACCTCTATCTGTTGCCGATAATTCATCTACTTCTACCCATTCGGCACGTTCGTGCTTCGCGATGACTAATTGTGCTATGCGCTCCCCATTATTTATGGTAAAATCTTCGTTAGAGAGGTTTACCAAAATCACACCAATTTCACCTCTGTAATCGGCATCTATGGTACCTGGCGCATTTAATACAGTAACCCCTTTTTTAGCGGCTAAGCCACTTCTAGGGCGCACCTGTGCTTCCAAACCAACAGGAAGCTCTATAAATAAACCTGTCCCTACAATACTACGCTCTAAAGGTTTTAATATACGTGACTCTGATAGGTTTGCTCTTAAATCCATCCCTGCCGATGCTATGGTTTCGTAGTGCGGCAACTCGTGATGGGATTTATTTATTATTTTTATTTGCATTATCTTTCGATTTAGAAAATGTTATATAGCATTCTATTTGTTTTTTAATAGCATTTTAAGTGTGTTTTTTTCTAAAACATACACAATACCCAAAAATACAATTAACAGCGCTATCCCTATTATATAATTGCCTCTAAATTGATAAAAAGATAGAATTGATAGACCAACTGAGCCTCCTAAATAGGTTACTATCTTTTTTATGTTATAAGGAATAGGATAGTGTTTTTTACCCAAATAAAACGACAACACCATCATAATAGCATAGGCTGATAGGGTCGCTATGGCAGCACCTTTATAACTTAGTATTGGAATGAGCCAAAAGTTAAGTCCTAACGTGATGATAGCACCACATATAGAAATATAGGCTCCGTACTTGGTGTTATCGGTAACTTTATACCAAACCGAAAGGTTATGGTAAATGCCTAAACAAAAATTGGCTAACAAAATTAGAGGCACAATCCACATGGCTTCCCAATAAGCTTCATCTCCTATAAATATAATTTTAAGAAGGTCTACAAATACGATAACGGTGAGTAATATGATGGCACCAAAAATGACAAAATATTCTAAAATTAGGGCATAGCCTTTTTGCGGGTTTTTAGATTTGGCATGACTAAAAAAGAAAGGCTCAATCCCCAAACGAAATGCCGTGGCATAAAGCGTCATAAATAACGCTAATTTATAGCAGGCGGAATACATGCCAACCTGTGTTTTTGCGATACCCTCTGGCAGGAGTTTATTTAATAAAATACGATCGAACGTTTCGTTTATAGAAAACGCCACACCTGCTATAAGTACGGGCATGGCATACCGCATCATACGGCGCCACAAATGTTTATCGAAGGTATAGGTGATTTTAAAGTAGAACCCCACCATTAACAACAGTGTGACTGCACTGGCAATAAGATTGGCTATAAAGATATAGTTGACTTCAAAATTAGACCTGTAGATGTTAGAAAACATGCCCTCTCCTCCTAAAGCGATTTTTTTTAATCCTATTAGAAAAAACAGATTAAAACCTAGGTTTAGAATAACGTTGGTTAGTTTTATAATGGCATACTTCATGGGTTTGGCATTGGCACGCAACCATGCAAAGGGTATAACGACGAGTGCATCTAAAAGTAAAATCCAAAGTACTAGGTGGATATAATCTGCACGTATGTCTACAATTTGAGCCAAGTGATTTTGGAAATACAATGCAATACTAAAAAAGGCAAATGAGGTTACAACTAGGGCTATAGCGGCAGTACTAACCACTTTTTCTTTGTCGGTTTCTTTATTAAAGAACCTAAAGAAGGCGGTCTCCATACCATAGGCTAAAATCACATTAAAAAGTACAAAATAAGAGTAGATGAGCGACACATCTCCATAATCGGCTACAGATTTTAAGATATCTTCTCCTGTATGCAAGCGCACTAATAAAAAGCTTAACATGCGCGGTAGTACCGTGGCTAGTCCGTAAATGAAGGTTTGCTTAAAAAGCGCTTTAAAAATGCTCAACTCTAAATGGTTTGTTTGCGTAACTGCAACTCAAAGATACATTTTTTAGCAAATTCTATGGGTCTTGCACTAAAATTCTAATGCAGAAGTTGGGCTAAGGTCTAGATATACCTAAAATATAGCTCTATTATGTCATGCTGGACCTCTTTTAGAGCATCTGTTACAGATACTCTATTATGACAAAATAATACTATAAATCTACAGTATTCCATTTGTTTTTAATACTTATAATTTTGTTTGAAAAATCTTATACTTACAAAAATATATGAGGTTTTACCACAGCACACTACAGTACATTTAACATTTGAAACCTAAATTAAGGTATATAACTACAACCTAGAAAGATTTTACGTTTTAGATTTGCGGCTTAACTAAAACAACTTTTATGAAAAACACACATTTAAAAACGCCTCTTTTAGTATTGATGACTACAATACTAATTGCAATGTGTTCTTGCGATAGCAATGACACAGACATGACAGAAAACGCAAACACTGCTAACCTTGGAGAAACACGTAAAACCGTCACGCTGTCTAAAGACCAAATGTCTGCGCTGCGAAGACGCGCAATTATTCCACTAGAAAATACCGTTACAGAAATTGTTAGTACATCCGACCCTATTGTTAATGGTATCGCCGTAGACGATTATTTTATTACTTACGAACTATTGAATGACTGGATTGTTAAAGATGCCGAAACGTCTAGTGCTAAGCTTTGGATTAGAGAAGAAAGAGTTAGTTTCCCAGCTAGAGGCAGACGTAATTTAGTTATAGGTTTATTAACTGATACCGTTGATTCTGAGGACGCTTTAACTAGCAAGCAAGTAAATGCAGTGCGAACTGCGGTACAAAGGTATAATGCACTAAACATGGAAAAATTAAGATATGTAACTGTTATGGAAGGCAGCCTTGCTGATCTTATAAACGGAGATGCCGATACTATTATTGAGCCCATGGATCTCCTAAACTCTAACAGACCTCAATCTGCGTTAGGATTCTTTCCTACTCGCGGAAACCCTGGATCTAGAGTCTTACTTGATCCAACCACTGATAATTTGAACCAAAATGCCTTAACCGTGATAATACAGCATGAACTAGGTCATACTTTGGGCTTAATTCATTCTGATTTTCGCACAAGACGCAGCTGTCAAGCAAATCAAAGATTTGCAGAATCCATAAGCAACATAGAAGCTATTCCGGGAACAAACACTACTGGAACAAGTACCTTATCTATTATGAGAGCTTGTGCGCCTCAAGCATTTAATAATTTTCAAGCAGACGATAGAAATTCTTTACGTAGAGCTTATGGCGGAAGCTCATTTTAAGCACCTTCCCCAGCTTTAACAGCACACGAAACGCCATCTAAATATTTAGGTGGCGTTTTTGTTTATATAGGGTACACGTGATCTTTTTTAACAGAGGCTTTAGTACAATACCAATCGCAATAAGAAAGTAGTATTACAGCCAATGTACACCCTCTCTAAAGTAAACTTAAAGGTTTTATCAGAAGTGCGGTGTAGTCCGTACATTTTTAAAACAATAGCAACAAGAGTATGTTTTCATATTTGTGGCACGGACTACAAATCAGCGCTATCTGGTAAATTATATAAATTAAACTTAAAAACAGTATCTTTTTCTTTATGAAAAGAATCCAAATATCTAATTTTTGTAATTAATGTGTCTTTATTCAAAGAATAATTAGCTTCTAATATTTGCTCATATTTATAATTGTATTTTTCTACAATAAATTCATAAGGTAAAAAGAGACAATTAAGTTTATCATCATATATTATAGAATACAATTTACTTACGTGTAATATTCTTTTTTTATTTAAAATGATACTATCTCCGAAAGATTTAGAATACATTTTATTAGGCAATGTTTTATTAATAGTTTTTTTACCTTCTAAAGAAATCAAATTTATACCTCTACTATAATTAAAAAAAACTATAGTATTATTTTTATTATCATGCGTATAAATAGCATTGGTAAAAGAACTATCTCGTGAATATTTTTTTTGATTAAAATCTTTGTGTAAAATCTTATCTTGATTTTTAAAAATAATACTATCGCCAATATATTTTACGCTGAAATATTTTTTAACAGCATTATTTGAAAACTGATTATTAGGATGAGCATTTTTTTTATTGCAACTAACAAAAGATAAAACCAAAAATATTATTCGTATATTAAATTTACACATAATTTTATTAAATTATATAATTTGTTACTTCTTTAATATGCCGTTCGATTAAACCTTACCCCTTTTGGAATCATAGTTTTTTATTCTATTTTTAACTATTTTTTTAATGTAGCTCCATCCTGTTTAAGCCAGATAGCGCGGACTTGTAGTCCGTACAGTTTAAAACAACAGCAACTGTATAATTTCATATTTGCGGCACGAACTACAAATCAGCGCTATCAGGTGCAAAAAACCAAGCTCCTTGATTATTAACTACGCCTCCTGCGG
>CAZLTR010000130.1:0-10291 GCA_964562415.1 uncultured Hyunsoonleella sp.
GAAGGTATTTCGAGGAGAAACTATTCGACAGGCTTGTAATTGCTGCTATTACAGGATTATGATGCTTAACGGATATTCAAAAAAAAAGCGTTAAAAATGGAATAGCTTTGGGAAGTTTTCTGCTGTTTTACGGCATTAACGTTACAAACGCTCAAACACCTATTCCAGACTTTCCTTTTGATGACATCAATGGCAATGCGGAAACTTTTACGGCTACAATTAATGTGAACTCAGGTGAAGGGACCTCTCCGTTTAAGAATGAATTGTTAGGGTCTAATGTTGATATTAATACAAGATTTACGACGCAACAATCTAGAGGTCCTCAACCAAATACCACAACTCTGGGAGCACCAAATCAAGGTTTTGATTCTCCTATATTACAAAATTTTTTAAATGAAGAAGAAAACGATCCTGTAGTAATACGATTTCCTCAAGGTGTATTTGGTAACTTATACAACTGGCAAGATTTTACTGTAAACGGAGAAACATTTCCGGCTGACAGTAGAAGTTCTCGAGACCCTATAACTAGAACAAATGCAAATGGCAGAAGATTGTCAGAGTTTGTTGCGTTGCCATCGTCTGGAGTAAGATTAGGTTACCCGTCTCTAAGAGGAATTTTTGATAGAGCAATGGAAAGAGGTTTACCGCTAGATTTACTAACCGTATTGAATATAATTGAAGATAATGAATTTTCGTCGCGAGACCGCATACGATCTATGCGGGAGGATGGATATACAGTTAGAGATGTAGAATTGGGTAACGAATTTTTCTTTCGTACGCAACGCAGTAATACTATAGACACAGAAGAAGCCTGGGTGGAACGCGCACAGGAAGTTGTTCGCGTACTGAGACGTAATAACGATTCAAGCACACCTATGCGTTTTGGAATTCCAATATCTTTTCGCGCTCAAAATGAGAACAACAGAAATGCGCAACACACTAGATATAATAGAGTAATTGTTGGCGATCAATCTTTTTTTGATGCCATAGTAGTACATCGATATGTAAGTGTTGGTGTGCAAACAGATCCAAGTCCAACACCAGCAGCAAGTTTAAGCGATACTCAATTAAGAGAACTTTATAGTGCAAGTAATACTATTAATGAAAGTATAAACTTTTGTCAACAACAAGTACAGGAAGATAAAAGGCGTGTTTGGCTAACAGAATGGGGAGTGTCAGGAGGTAGCGAACTTTCTATTGGAGCAAGTTGTTTAGGAATGGCAGATACATATTTAAATTTGTTAAAGAGAGATGATATGGATCGTATTAATTGGTTTTCAACATTTGGATTGAATGCGCAATATCAATTTAATTCTAATACTAGCTCTGCAACTACAGCAAGAGGATTTGGTCGTATTTACCAAACTATAAGGGATGTAGCAAGAGATAATTTAACGTTTGACAGTGTGGTTGTAACAGCACCTAGAATACAGTTAAATGGGGCTAACCAATCTGTTAGATCTATTAATGCTATAGCCTTTAGAGCAGATGGTAATATTAAACTTTTAATCGCTAATATGGTAAACAAAAGCGCAAGTATAGTGTTTAGAACCAATGGTAATAGAAGAAGAAACTTTAGTTATACGAGCACTGGTGTGCGGTTTGCTAGTCTAAGAGATACAGGTTTTAATGATATCTCAGAAGATGAAAACAATACTGACATAATTCAATTGCGTCCATACTCATTAACTGTTGTAGATCTTAATTTTAACAATAGCAGTAAAAATAGTGCAAGTGAAGAAAAATTAAGAGATGGAACTATTGCATTTTCAGCATTTCCTAACCCTAGTAAAAACGGTAAATTTAGATTGAGCATTCCAGGGAATTGGGAAGCCTTTACATTGCAAGGCGTTAAAATAAAGTCGGGTAACGGTACAAACGTAGATTTATCTGGACTAGCATCTGGATTATATATTCTAAAAATGGGAGGTAACTCCTTAAAACTTTTAGTTCAGTAAATATAAGTAATGGTGTAGCATAAATAATTCTAGATGTTGTAAGATATAATCTAGATAAAAAAAGAATCGTCTAGAAATTCATTTTTAGACGATTCTTTGTATTTACTAATGCCTATTGTATTCTTAAGCAATAAATATTCAATATAGGATTTGAGTAAAATTAGGAGCGCCAAAAGATGTCTCAAAAATGATGATAAACGTATTAAAATTTAAAAGGAAAGAAGGCATAATACGCACCACAATGAAACTTAGTTTTGGTTAAAGCTCTTTAAAATTTAGATCATTAGTTGTTAGTTAAATATTTTTTCATTGGTAGTGAATCATTTTAACAAAAAATCATTGTTTTTATTAGTATTTTCAAATGGTAGATTTTTTAATGTATAGTTCTTTTGTATCGTAATAATACCACATTTAAAAAAGCTAAAAAATTAACAGGAAAAGAATACTTTTATAGCAAATTAGAAACATCAACAAATAAAAATTACGATCTATGCAAAGATTAGCATTTAAAATGAAATTAAACGAAGGTCAAAAAGCCGCTTATAAAAAGCGTCATGATGAGTTATGGCCAGAATTAGAAACACTTTTAAAAGAAAACGGGGTTAGCGAATATTCAATTTTTTTTGATGAAGAGACACATACACTATTTGCATTTCAAAAAGTATCTGGTAGTGGAGGTTCTCAAGATTTGTCCAATAATGAAATTGTTAAAAAATGGTGGGACTTTATGGCAGATATCATGGCAGTAAACCCTGATAATTCGCCTGTTTCTGTACCCTTAGAAGAAGTGTTTTATTTAAAGTAATATACTTTGTTGTAAAAAAGGACTAAAAATAAATTGTGGTTTTTTGTACAGACCTTTTACAGGTAATCTAAAAAATGCACAACAAGAGTATAATATTTTGTCTCATCCTAAATAAAAGGCTACCCAATGTAGGTAGCCTTTTAGGTATAATAATTTTATTTTTTTTAATTAATTGTATTTTAATAGTTTAACTTTTATTACTTGATACTTTTAACAAGTATTTATCTGTTAATTATTTTTAAAGCCTTATTTTTTGTAAGTTTAAAGTCTCAGTTTATATTAGGGTTAACCATCCTTTATCAGATAAATTTGACTAACTAAACTATGAAATTACGTTGTTTTATAAATATATCTTCACATAATGAATTAAGATCATTTATAGTGTATCACTTATGGTTTAGTTTAGAAATATTCAATTTTAATACATATTCTTTTTAAAATATTTCCTCATGCAGCATCTATGTAAAAATAGGTGCTGCTTTTTTTTAACTAAACTAAACTTAAATTATGAATGACTTAAGCAGGTATTACAAAAAGGCAAAAGCAATAAAATTAAGGCGGCTTTTGCAATCTATTACACTAACCTTTTGTTTATTAGGTTTTAAAAGTATAATAGCGCAGAATGTTGCATTTCAAGAGCGAAGTACTATAACAAATGAAGGGCTTTATTTCTGGTATCCAAATAAAAAAGATGGAACAGAAGTAAAAGCATACCATTATAATCCTAATATAAGCCCTAGAGGCGATTGTTTTACAGTTGTAAATGGCTATATATTTTTTGGCTGGTATAAAGGCGGTATGAAGAAAAGAGATTTAATGATTTCTCGAAAAAAAATAGGCTCAGGAAGTTGGGTTACTGTACAACTACCACATAAGAATACTTTAATAGGGCCTAAAGTAAATAGTTGGGGCGATTCTCATAATACGATTAGCGTTGCTGTGAGTAAAACAGATGGTACCATACACATATTTTATGACCACCATAATGACCCTCTAAAATATATTGTATCTAAACCAGGGACAGCTTTTGTTAAAAACAGTGATTTTAAGATCGGTATTTTTGAAAAAACAAGAGGTTATTTAGCCGAAGGTCAGAATATTACAATTACTTATCCGCAACTTACAGAAAACGATGCTGGCGATATTATTTTGAATTATCGTAAGGGATCTGCTGTTGGAGGTAATGAAATGGTACATGTGTATAATAGCAGAAACAGCACATGGTCACGTTCTAAGATGGTATTAAGAGGTTCTGGAAAACCACATGTGGCAGAAAAAGATAGGAATTACGCTTATGGAGCAGCACCAGTTTTAGCAGGAGGGAATATTTATTACGGATTTTCTGTAAGATGGGCTAAAAAAAAACCTGATGGTATTTTAAATGAAGGTATGTATCTTGCAAAATGTGGACCTACAATGACCTCTAACTTTATAGGCGTAGATGTTGATAAGGAAAGAGAAGGGGTTAATTATAAATTACCCGTACAAGATTATTCTCCTTTTCTCATAGACCTGCCAAAGACCAAAAACGGCGCAGGGTCTAGTGGGGGACCTTCTATTGCTGTAAGTAATGCAGGAGATGTGCATTTATCATTTAGAAGTCGTGGTAAAAATGCATCAAAGTATTATTATACATATGTTCGCAAAGCAGGAGAAAAAGAATTCACGATACATTCTGGTATAAGTAAAACTGGTATCGCTTACGGAGACCGTATTTATCATACTGCAATAAGTAAAAGCAGTGGAACTATAACCATACAAAGTACCCAAGCAGGAGCGTTCGATTACAGAAATGATTTGGTTTATGAGACAGGGGAAGTATTAGGAAATTCGGTGGTAAGATTAGTTGATGGTAAACTGGTAATAGTCTCTGAAGATAGAAGTAATAAAAAGACGGACAGTCAAAATGTATTTTGTTTTGTTTTTCAAATAGGGGATGAAATAGAAGGAGATTCAGCTCCTGAAGCACCTGTAGACCTTACTGGAGCTTGGTATAAAATTAAGAATGCAGAAACTGGACGTTATATGCGTTCTATGGGAGGAGGTAATATTATTGCGGCTAGCGTAAATAGTGGAAATGATAAGCAATGGCAGTTTATTAAAGCTGGCGATTTTTATAATATTGATAGTAAAACTAATGCAGACGGTAGTGGAATTTTACGAGCGACAAAAGATAATATTATAGGAACCAAACGAAGCGCACCTCGAGAAGATGTAGATAAGGTGTGGTCTATTAAACCTACGACTACAGGGAGCTATTATTTAGAGCTAAAAAATACAGGACGCTTTATATACAATCAAACTAATGATGGTAATAAAATAATAGAACTAAGTACTAAACAAGATGACAGAAGCAAATGGACTTTAGAAAGAGTATCTAGCGCAAAGCAAGCAGATGCTAAAAAGGTTGCACAAACCGAAATGTCTATAAGTGTGTATCCTAATCCTACCAACGATAAATTTAATATAGTAGTTAATGGAATGGAGGGTGCAAATCTTAAAATTATTAGTATGTTAGGTAAGTTAATCTACAGCAGTACAGTGATCGATAATCGGGTAGAACTCTCTAAAACAGATGGTTTTGCTTCTGGTTTGTACGTCATACAACTCACAGGAGAAAACACACAGGTTTACAGTAAAAAACTTCTTATAAATTAATATCTAAATCATGAGGAAATACGAAAAGTCCAGGTTCTTCTTAGAATTTTGGACTTTTTTTTAGATATTTTTTTTTCAAGAGAACTTAAAGTACGCTCTAATGTTTAGAGTATTAAAAAAATTATAAAAATCCCTACCCTTGTAGCAAAAATACAGAGCTTCATTAATATATAATTATATGCCATTCCTTGTAGTAATAACGGCGTATAACAGCCTTAAAGCTTTAACATGTTTTAGATATCGACTTCCAATATTCAAAAACAAAATGAAATTAGTTTTTTTGAAAAAAAATTCTTATTTTATGCTAAATTGCTAATTAATCAATAAAAAATATAAAGATATATCAGGATAGTACATGATACAGTTGTATTATGAATTATAGAAATTGCGCCTCAAAACCCTCAAATCATTTATTTATATTAACATATTTATTGCTTATGAGAAAAAATACCTTAAGAAAAAGAATAACAAAACCCTACACAAAGCTGGCTATAGCTTTAGGTGTTTTATTAAGTAGTGTAACCGCTACAAATGCACAAGTTGTATTAGAAGATGAAGTCAAGATTTCTGATATAGCGTTACACTTTGGAGGCTCTAAAGTAGCCAGTAATGCCCCAGAAACGGCAGAGACAGCACCTTATGACTTCTTTTTTGGTGCCAGTATATCAGCACATGGTGATTGTGTTAAAACATACAATCAATACGTGTTTATGACTTGGTATCGTGGAGGCAAAGGAGACCGCCATGTAATGCTTTCACGTTATAATACAGAAACTGGTACTGTGGCCACTATAGAATTTCCACACAGACATACAGGATACTTAAACAGATGGTGGATTGGTGAGTCGCATAATACGATAGGCCTTGGTGTAAGTCCTGTAGATGGTACAATCCATATGGTATATGACATGCATGCCTACTCGAGAACAAGACCATCTGATGGTAGTCTTTCTAATGATTATTTTAGATATTCATTTTCAGAAGAAAATGCAGCGTCGTTATCTGATGAAGAATTTACGCTAGATAAATTTGTTCAGAACAGTGAAGGTGGATACAAACATCTAAGCTTAAATGGAGGTGAAGACTATAGCAATTTTAATGGCTTAACCTACCCACAGTTTTTTCTAAACGATTCAGGAGATCTTTTTCTTTACATCAGAGAAGGTGGTAATAATAATGGTGCCTATAAATTTTCTAAATACGATGCATCCAGTTCGACTTGGTCAAACTTTACAAATTTTAATATTTTAAATGCGAGAAGTCGAGGGGAGCAGTACAATTGGGGACTGTATGGTAATATGAAATACGTGGATGGCAAAATACAAATTGGCTTTCAACGACGTTCTTCAAACAATAATGATAAATTTCAGTATCAAAATGGTTTGTATTATGCGTATTCAGATAACCAAGATGGTACAGACAGTTGGAAAGATCATACAGGACAAGGCTTTTCTTTACCACTCATAGATGCAGATGAGATCAAAGTTTTTGAACCAGGAGATTTGGTGGAAACTACAGCAGCTAACCAGGTATATATCGTTCAAGGGTTTGACTGGACCGTAACCAATCAAGGAGATGTACACATGATTAGTATGGTGACCGATAACGAAAATGGAGGGACTAAAAGTGTTCATACCTATAAACCAGCAGGGGCTTCAGATTTCATAACGACAACCGAATTTGCGGGAGCGACAGATATTTACACTTCTGGAGATAATATTTACATTATTGGTTTAAATGATAATGATCGCGTTTTTGTAGAAAAGGCTAAAGGTGGTACAAATAACTTTAGACGTGTATATGAAGCGACTTCAGGAAATCGTTACGACCATGGTGCTATTTATATTTCAGATGGTAAACTTTATTATTACTTAATGCAAAAAAGTACTGGAAGTGCACAGCCTATCTATTTACAGACTATAGATTTAGATCTAGATGCGCCTGCTGAACCACTACAAGCTGCCATGGTAACACCAGGTGATAACGAAACTGTAAATCATGAAGCGACAATAGAACTTAAGGCAGAAGCTTACACAGATAATGGTACGGTAACACGCGTTGATTTTAGATTAGATGGCGAAGTGTTAGAAATGGATGATAGTGCACCATTTACAATGGATTGGAATGCTTCAGATCTTGGAGAGCATACACTAGATGTCGTAGCTTATAGTAGTACAGGAGAGGTGGTGACTTCAGAAGGAATAACTATTACAGTTGCTGAAAGAGATCCAACAGATTTAACAGGAGATGTTTACCTGTTGAGAAATGTAGCTACAGGGATGTATCTAGACTCAGAAAATTCAGAAGTTATAGCGAGCAGTTCTGTAGAAGGTACAGATAAGCAGTGGGAGTTTGTAAAAGTAGGATCAGGAGATCATTATAATATAGAAAGTAAGTCTGCGAGAGGTATATTACGATATGCTGGTGGTTCTGCAGGAACTATGGTTAATACTGGGTTTTCCGCACCTAGAGAGGATACCGATAAAATGTGGACAGTAATCTATAATGAAGCGGATGAAACGTATACGTTTAAAACTAGAAATATAACACGTTATTTATATCACAATTCAGATAATACTATTATTCATTCTACGGCAACAGACGATAGAAGTAAATGGGTAGCAGAATTGGCTTCAGCTGTATTGAGCACGGAAGACGAAACATTTGTACCACAAACGGTAACTGTTTTTCCAAATCCAGCTAAAGATGGCTTTACTATTAAAATGAATGCTTTTGGTAAAGCAGCTATAACAATAAGTGATATTTTAGGAAAAACTGTTTACACAAACACAGTACAAGCCAATAGTATTCAAATAGAAACGACAAATAGATTTAAGTCTGGAATTTATCTTATTAAAGTGGTGGGTGATAGCCAAAAAGTATATCATACCAAATTAGTAATAGAATAAAAAGAAGTACATCTATTTTAGATTAAATTCTTTTTTATAAAATGAAAATATGCACTGAAGTTTTTAAAACTTCAGTGCATATTTGTTTTACAGTGTTTGCTAAATTGAAAGGGAGATTTAATGGGCTAAACCTTTAATGTTACACCATAAACTTGCTGTTATTAAAACATGTTATGATAGTATGCAGTTCATTTTAATAAAAAAATATTGCACCCCATAGTTGTTTTGTAATAGCACGTTAAATAAAACTGAAAAACGAGATAGCTCAGGATAGTTTTTAATTGAAAAAAACGCATATTGCCTTTTCAAGCTAAATACATTTGTTTATAAATGGAACTAATGAAATATAGAGTATTTTTTTTAACGACCTGTTTAGTAGCACTTTTAACAGGATATAGGTCCAGCGCGCAGTCTCTTCTTCAAAAACCCGAACGCTTAAAGGTCTCAGAAGGATTTAAAAACCCTATAGGTTTTTACAATCCAAACCCAACGTTTTCATGGAAGCTTCCTGTTTTAGAAAACGTTTTATCTCAAACGGCCTATAGGATTGTTGTGGCAACTTCTCCAGAGTTACTACCAGATCATGCAGACCTTTGGGATTCTAAAAAGCAAGAAACCAGTACGTCAACATTTATAAAGTACAAAGGCAGCACATTACAATCCAGACAAAAAGTCTATTGGCAGGTAAAATACTGGAACCAAGATAAACAACCCTCTTTGTGGAGCGCCCTAAATACAATAGAGTTTGGGTTATTAGAAAATACCGATTGGAAAGCCCAATGGGTAGGATTAAATACCGCAAAAGATAGCATTAAAGGCGTGCGTAAATTTTTAATGCATAGGCCTCAATATTTAAGAAAAAAATTCAAATTGTCTTCTAATGTGGCCTCTGCAAGATTATACATTACAGCAAAAGGTGTGTTCGACGTACATTTAAATGGAAAAGACGTAAGCGACGATGTAATGACGCCTGGTTGGACCCCGTACAATCATCGAATAGAAACGCTGACCTATAATGTGACACCGTTTTTAAAGAAAGGTAAAAATGCCATTGCAGTAGAATTAGCCTCTGGTTGGCACTCAGGAAGAATAAGTAGAGGTAAAGCATTATACGAAAATTTTGCATCGCCTAAAATTCTGTGCCAATTAGAAGTTACCATGAAAGATGGTTCCAAACAAATAATTGTATCAGATGCGTCTTGGAAGGGCACCACTAATGGCCCAATACGTTTAGCGAGTATTTACGATGGCGAAGTATACGATGCTAATTTTGAAATACGAGACTGGAATACCATTGCTTTTAATGATACAAAATGGGAATCTGTTGAAACAGAAGCGCTTTCTAAAGCTGTTAAATTAGAACCCAAAAGACATCATACTGTAAAAAATCAAGTTGTTTTAGAAGATGTAGAAATAGTTTCGGTTAAAGAAAATACATCAGTTTTTAATCTGAAACAAAATATAGTGGGGATACAAAGAGTAAAAGTACCCATGAAAAAAGGAGACACTTTAAAAATGCGTTTTTCCGAGATGCTGCTCAAAGATAATACCTTCTATACCAAAAATTACCGTTCAGCAAAATCAACCGATTATTACATCGCCGCTAAAGACGGTGTCATAGAATACACGCCTAAATTTACATTTCACGGCTTTCAATATATAGAATTAAGTGGTTACGATAAAAATGCGAAGCCAGATGCATCCTGGGTGCAAGGCATAGCACAACACTCTAATTTTAAGATAAACGGAACGTTTACATCGTCTCATAAAAAGTTAAACCAATTACAACAAAACATTACCTGGGGGTTACGCGATAATTTTTTCGATATCCCGACAGACTGTCCGCAGCGTGATGAACGTTTAGGTTGGACAGGAGACGCGCAAGTTATTGCACCCACAGCATTGTTTAACTATAATACCCATGCATTTTGGACAGCCTGGTTGCAAAGTTTGAGAGAAAA
>CAZLTR010000131.1:0-6188 GCA_964562415.1 uncultured Hyunsoonleella sp.
AACACACTTAGCACATGCTATTGGCGTAGACATCAAAGACAAATATCCTGAAAAAACGGTACTTTACATTTCAGCTGAAAAGTTCACACAACAGTACATCGATTCTGTAAAAAAGAACAATAGAAATGATTTTATTCATTTTTACCAAATCATAGATGTTCTTATTATAGATGACGTACAGTTTTTATCTGGAAAATCTGGTACACAGGATGTGTTTTTCCATATTTTCAACCATTTACACCAAAATGGCAAGCAAGTAATCTTAACAAGTGATAAAGCTCCTGTAGATATGCAAGATATCGAACAGCGCTTATTGTCACGATTTAAATGGGGTCTTTCTGCAGAGCTACAACATCCCGATTTTGAAACCAGAGTTTCAATCCTTAAAAATAAACTCTACAGAGATGGTGTCGAAATGCCCGATGATATTGTAGATTATGTGGCCAAAAACATTAAAACAAATGTTCGCGAACTAGAAGGTGCCATTATTTCTTTAATCGCACAATCGTCTTTCAATAAGAAAGAAATCACAATAGATTTAGCCAAACAAATCGTTGAAAAATTTGTTAAGAACACCAAACGTGAAGTTTCTATAGATTACATCCAAAAAGTAGTCTCAGATTATTTCCAAATGGATGTAGATACATTACAATCTAAAACGCGTAAACGCCACATTGTACAAGCCAGACAGCTCGCTATGTTTTTTGCAAAAAAAATGACTAAAGCCTCCTTAGCTAGTATAGGCTCTCAAATAGGTAAACGCGATCATGCCACTGTACTGCATGCTTGTAAAACAGTAGATAACTTATCTTCTACCGATAAGCAATTTAAAAAGTACGTAGAAGATATCACTAAAAAACTTTCGGTTTAAAATTTCCTGAACCATGGTAAAAATTCTAATGGTATGTTTGGGCAACATTTGTCGTTCGCCATTAGCGGAAGGTATTATGCGCGCTAAAGTCGATGCATCTGCTGTAGAAGTAGATTCGGCAGGAACTGCAGCTTACCATATTGGTAGTACACCCGACCCGCGCTCTATTGCTGTTGCTAAAAAATATGGTATTGATATTTCGCAACTCAATGGCCGACAATTTCAAGTTGAAGATTTTGATGCCTTCGACATCATTTACGCCATGGACACCTCAAACTTTAACCATATTCTTAACATGGCAAGAACAGAAGCAGATCAAGTAAAGGTTAAGCTTATTTTAAACGAACTTAGTCCTGCAGAAAACTTGAGTGTTCCAGACCCCTACTATGGTGGTGCGCAAGGCTTTGAACAAGTCTATGAAATGCTAGATAAGGCTTGCAATTGTATTGCAAAACAGCTAATTTAAGTACAAATCGAAGGTAAATTTCTAAACTTTTAGTATATTGTCTCACATTAAGCCGTCTCCCTCAATAGTTTATCGTATCATTTTATAATTATAACATTTTAGAATTGTGTACTATTCAATTCTAATAGCACTAATACATCTATATTTATAATGACCACTAAGGGCAAACTCTTTTTAATACCAACGACATTAGGCGATACTGCGCCTTTAGAGGTACTACCTATTTCGGTAAAAAAAACCATAGAGAATACCAATACCTTTATTGTTGAAAATGAAAAAACAGCACGACGTTTTATAAAAAAAATTAGCCCAAAAAAGTCGCAACCCGATTTACAGCTTTTTTTAATTAATAAATTTACACAATCTATAGAATTGCCAGAATTTTTAGAACCTTGTGAAAAAGGTATTGATGTTGGCATACTATCGGAAGCAGGCTGTCCTGGCGTGGCAGATCCTGGTGCCGATGTGGTAAGACTCGCCCATGAAAAAGACATACAGGTAGTCCCTCTAGTTGGCCCCTCCTCTATTTTACTGGCCATTATGAGCTCTGGACTTAACGGCCAAAGCTTTACATTTAATGGCTATTTACCCATTGATAAAAGTGAGCGTAAAAAAGAAATAAAACGTTTAGAACGTTTGTCTTACGAGCAAAATCAATCACAAATTTTTATTGAAACACCCTATAGAAATAACAAAATGCTCGATGATATTTGTGCTACAGTGGCACCTAAAACAGCTGTTTGTGTGGCTTGCGATATCACATTGCCTACAGAATTTATAAAAACCTTACCTGCACAAATATGGGCCCAAAAAAAAGTAGACCTCCACAAGAGGCCTACTATTTTTATTATTCATAAAATCTAAATACGTTCTGCTTTTTATAAGCTATTTGCTTTGGCATGTTTATTTGCCTTTAAAAAAGACAGATCATATCCAGAAAAACGTTGCATGTAATTTGCAATTGTAGTACCGTAACCATCTGCAAAGTTATCTAATCCATAACTTCTTAAATACTTTTTCACACTACCAGGGCCTGCTAAGTGTGCTGCAGCTAAAATCCCCGACTCTGTTACCAAAATATTATTAATACGCTTACCTACAAATTTGTTAATGTCTCTACGTAATATCCATTTATTACGCTGAGCATTTGCAATAAAGGCCCGTTCCTGTAACTTTGGATTACTTAAAAATTCATTAACATTATGTACGCCTATTAAACTTAGAGTGCCTTTACCAAATTGGTATTTGCCTAAATACCCGTAAGTATTAATAGATGCATAATTTCCACCAGACTCTCTAAACCCGAGAGCTTCTTTAAATCCTACGAATGATTTCTCCAAATAAGGAGAAAAAGTTTCGTATCCTTCGTTCAACGACTTAACATTCCCTCTAATGTTTGCGTCTTGGCCAACCGTGTAATGTAACACTAAGCCATCGGTTGAATACTTACTAAAATCTATTGTCTCTTCAACAGAAAATGATGTAAACATCAAAATAGATATTGTAAGTACTATTGCTGAGCAGCTTGCAATATTTTTCACCATAATTTTAAATTTCTTCAGCTTAACCACAACGTAATTAGGCTTGAAAATTTGAGCGTGCAAAATTAGATATTTTTTCAATACAGTCAAAATTAATCGCTTAAATGCAACTTTCACTATCGCAACGGACGAAATACAACGCTTTTTTTGCTGAATTCAAGGGTAGGAAATGGGACTTTAATCAGGTTAAAAACTCTGAAAATTGTCTTTAAAAACGCGGACTTTGTAGGGATATTGCTTAAATTAACATCTAAACTTAAATAATATTGGCGGTAACGGTCTTGCTGGGCTCCTAAAGTAGTCTCAGCGCTTGTATTGCTAGACAACAGGCCTTCTCCACCGTAACCAAATGCAATATTACACCATTTAGGTAAGCCAGCTTCTTTAAAAAAGGCATCTAAATTACAGCTTAGCCAATACGTTTGTCCATTATAGTCTTTTAGAATTTGTTCTGCTAAAGAGCTCCCCAACAATTCTGGTCTCTGGGCGGCAAAAGAGGTTTGCGCAAAACTAAACTTTAAAGCTATGCGTTGTTCTTTCCACAATAGTTCTTGAGAAATATAGAGTCCTGTTCCTAGAGCATTAGCTCCAACATCTCCCCAGGAAAAGCCCCATTCACTAGAAAATCCATCTAAAACTTCTACTGCTGTTAGAAACCCAAAGCCCAAAGTAGCTCCATACACAAGCTGATGTTTCTTAGAAACACCACTCCATTGCAAAAGTTGAGCGCCTTGTTGTCCTAATTGATACGCTGTAAAGGCATGCCCTACTTTATCTAATTGTAACCAATCGCCAGTATCATCTACCGTATGAAACTTAGAGCGTTCAAAATCTGCATACCACAATTGGTTTAGCCCAATAAGTGCTGCCGATGCTAATACAGCTTCTGAAATAACCACCCCATTTCTGCGCTTTACATTAAGCGTATCGCTAGGTGTTAAAAAGTGAGACCATCCCGATTGCGCGGTTAGTGATACACTCCAACAGCAGATTATGATATAAAATACAACGTTACAATGCATTATTTATTAATACCATGAGATGATAAATAATGGTGGTACCCTCTGGCATTCGCATTATGCTCTGCCAATGTTTTTGCAAATCTATGGTATCCAAATCGTTTAGGGTCTGCTGCAAAATAAATATAATTGTGCTTCTCGTAATTTAAAACAGCTTTAATAGCCGATAAATTAGGCATCGCTATCAAGCCAGGAGGTAATCCTTTATTAAGATAAGTATTGTAAGGCGATTTTATGTCTTTATGTACATTTAGTACACGTTTTATAATTGTATTTTGATACTGTGGCAATTGGTAAGCCGCAAATTTCAAGGTAGGATCAGCTTGTAAGGGTATGCCAATACGTAATCGATTTACATAAACACCTGCGATTCTTGGTTGTTCGGTTGCTTGTTTTGATTCTTCATACACAATAGAGGCTAATGCTATAACTTCATTTGGCGATAAGTTAATGGCTTTGGCTTTAGCAATACGCTCGGCAGTCCAAAAGGTTTTATAGGCTTTTAGCATTTTGGCTCTAAAATTTTCTGGTGTTGTATTCCAGTAACATTCATAGCTATTAGGCAAATACATGCCCAAGGCTGTGGCAGGTGTAAAACCATTAGCTTTTAAAAACGTGGAATCGCGCATGGCTTGTAAAAGCGCCAAACTGTCTGCCTCTAATTGCTTAGAAACCCTTCCTGCTAATTTTTCTAAAGAATTTTGATTATTGAACGCCACAGTCACCGCAATATTATAGCTTCTAATGGAATTGATAATATCGTTATTATTCATTCCTTTTTTAATTACAAACTTACCCGATCTAATATGAGTGGTATACTTTTTTTGCTTGGCTAAAACATCAAATGTAGAGATGTCTTTAAGTAAAGGCTCTAGCTGTGCTCTTACCGCAGCGTAATCGTCGGTAGAACTTATATATATGTAAGCCTCATCATTATTAAAGTTGGTATTAGGCGCTAACATAGCACCATATATATAATAAGCAAAGTAGCCTGCTATAGCCAAACCTAAAATAGCTATGACCCAAAGGATTTTTTTTATATACATCTATCGTTTTATAAGTTGTAGGGCATAAGCGTTATGGTATGCCCCTGCATTAAAATTCCAATCTTTTTTTAAACCTATAATTTCAAAACCTTGTCCTTGAAACAATTTAAGACTTGCCGTATTTGTTTCTAATATGTGGCAATACAGTTGATGTAAGTTTAAGTGTTTAAAGCTATAGGCTATTAACAATTGTAAAGCTTCACTGCCATACCCTTTGGCTCTTTGCGCACTGTCTTTTATAACAATACCAATACCTGCCCTTTTATTTTTGAAATCGAAATCGAACACATCTATAAGTCCTAAAGGTGTATGGTTTAAATCTGTAATCATAAGTCGCAGTTGTTTCACTTCATAAATATCTTTATGTGCGTGCTCCAAATACTGTTTAATCACGTATCTAGAAAACGGAACTTGTGTTTGACTTAAATGCCATAAAGTTTCGTCATTTTCTACCTCTAAAACAAAGTCTAAATCTTCAGGCTCTAAAGCTCGTAATTTAATGTGTGTCCCTACTAAGGTTGTCATATTATACCTTCAAATACCAATTGTGCTGGCCCTATAAGCCATACATTTTTATAAATACCTGCTTCAACATCAAAACACACTTCTAATGCTCCACCTTCTACATTTAAAGCAACTTTAGTACTAGAGGTTTCTTCTAAGGCATGCATCGCTATAGCTACAGCTGTAGCACCAGTACCACAAGATAACGTTTCATCTTCTACACCACGCTCGTAAGTTCTTAAACGAAACGTGGCATCGTCTACTTTCTTTACAAAATTAACGTTAGTACCTTCACTGTGGTATGGCGCACCATAACGTATGTTCGCGCCTTTAGTTTTAATATCAAAATTGGCTATAGCAGTCTCAAATTGCACATGGTGCGGTGATCCTGTATCTAAAAATACATGGGTATCTGTTTTTTGTATGGCAGTAACGTCTTGCATTTGTAGTTTTACGATATCGCCTGTAATATTGGCATGATGTATGCCATCTACGGCTTCGAAAATAGCTGTATCGGTAATGACACCTAGTTGCTTAGCAAAAGCAACTAAACAGCGGCCACCATTACCACACATGGTACTTTCATTACCATCGGCATTGTAATACACCATGGTAAAATCATACGTATCGTGTGTTTCTAATAATATTAAACCATCTGCTCCTATGCCAAAACGTCGGTCGCAAAGTGCGGCTACTTGTTTGGTATTATTTTTGTCAAACGTTTGCAGACGATTGTCAATC
>CAZLTR010000131.1:6198-10225 GCA_964562415.1 uncultured Hyunsoonleella sp.
ATCATCACAAAATCGTTTCCTGTTCCTTGATATTTATAAAATTTCTGTTGCATCATTATGCTACAAAGATATAAATAGTAAAACAATATTACTATACCTATTTACAGGGGCTTTTATGCATTTATTTTTATGTAAAGCTGCTAAAAAAACGTTTAGGTTACTAGTAAAAACAGGATATTTAAAAGAGATTTTACAGGTGTTAAATCGTCGTTAAAGTTAAACAAATCATTTAATAAATACTTAATTTTAATCGTTAATATACATATCTTAAACTATACATTATGAAGAAGATTATAACCTTAGTTTTGGCGTCTAGTATTGGTGGTGTATTTACCTTAGGTGCTTATAAATTGTTTTTAGAAACAAATGATCGACCAAGTGTTGTTGTAGATACCGCTAAACAACCTGCACTTATCCCAACAAACGCAGCCCACACAGGTACCTATAAACCCTATGAAACACCAGATTTCACTACAGCTGCAGAAAATACGGTAAATGCTGTAGTACACGTTAAAAATATTACTTTGAGTTCTGGACAAATGACTTTTGAAGATTTATTCTTAGGCAGACGTCCACAGCGCGCACAACTTGGTACAGGCTCTGGTGTTATTATTACTCCAGACGGCTACATCATTACCAATAATCATGTTGTGGATAAATCGCAAGAGCTATCCGTAACTTTAAATAACAATAAAACCTACCCTGCCAAAATTATCGGTACCGATCCTAAAACTGATATTGCGCTTTTAAAAATCGAAGCCGATGAGGATTTACCTGTTGTAACTTTTGGAGATTCTGATACTGCAAAAATTGGAGAATGGGTACTTGCAGTTGGCAACCCTTTTAACCTTACTTCTACAGTAACGGCTGGTATTATTAGTGCAAAAGCCAGAGACCTATCTGGTAATCCTAATAATATCCAATCGTTTATTCAAACCGATGCTGCAGTTAATCCTGGGAATTCTGGAGGGGCTTTAGTAAATACCAATGGAGAATTAATAGGGATAAATACAGCCATTTCATCTCAAACAGGTTCTTACGTTGGTTATTCATTTGCCGTACCTAGTAATATTGCCAGAAAAGTGGTGAACGATATTATGGAATATGGCAATGTGCAAAATGGTATTTTAGGAGTCGCTGGTATCGCTTTAAATAGTGCTACGGCCGAAAAAATAGAAGTTGATGATACTCAAGGGTTTTATGTAGGTAGCGTTGAAGAAGATTCTGGTGCCGAGACAGCAGGCCTTCAAGAAGGCGATATTATTAAAGAAATTGATAATGTGAAAATCCTAAAATTTGCCGATTTAAAAGGACACTTAAGTACTAAAGGGCCTGGTGATGTCGTAAATGTAATGTTCTCTAGAGATGGTAACATTAAAACTGTTCCTGTTAAACTAATACGTAATGTTACAGCACTTCTACCCACTGTAGGGCAAATTAAAAATGCCACGGTTAAAGATTTAAAAAAGTACAAAACTAAAAATGGCGTTAAAATTTTACAATTAGATCCTAAATACGCTGAGTATTGGGCCAAAAATGGCATTGAAAAGGGTTCTATTGTTACTGCTATTAACGATGAAACCGTTTCTAATGTAGATGATGTACAGAACATTCTAAAAAATAGTGCGCCTAACGCACCTTTACGCATAGAGCTTATTAATAAGTATGGTGAAAAAGAACGCTATAATTTTAGATAAGCTCTAATAATAACATCTATTAAGACTAAAGCTCTAATCCATGATTAGGGCTTTTTTTATTATTTATCTCGTACAGAAACAAGTGTGTTAAAAATCGACTTATATAGATAATCTACATAAATTTACTATACAAAATAGAGGTTGTAAACGTCATATAAGCAGCTTTTTAAAACTCTTGTAAAACTACAATTACTAATACAACAACAGCTACTAAATCTAAGTAAAGGCTACGCTACCAACTAAAAATCCATTACTTTAGTGCTAATAAAACAGAAAGAAGTATGAAATTTACCTTAAGCATACCTGTACTACACCCTGTGAGACCTTTAGGTTTCCTTTGCCTTTTCTTAACACTAAGCTTAGTTTTAGCATGTAAAACAGAACAGAAAAAAGACTATTTTGAAATTAAACTTTCCGATAGGACTGTTATCGAAATTTCTCCAGATTCTACCCAACTTGAAGCCATGATTCAAAATTACGCAGAAGAGGACTTTTACACCATGGTTGATGATGTTATGTGGTACAGCAGCCAAATGCGAGATGTAATGGATAGCTTAAATATTAAATATATTTACACCGATAAACGATTCGTAAAAATAGTAACACCAAAAGACCAAATTACAATTGATAACGACAGCTCTAAAGTAAAATGGAGGTATATCTATTTTAATGGGAATTTCACTCAAGAAAAGGATATTTTCGAATTAATCAACTTAAAAACACCTTAAAAGTATCGCTAAAGCGCAAAACAACAAATTGATAAGCATATATAAACATGTTTAACACCATTGAAACCCTAATTAAAATGAGATTAAAACTTTACACAATTATTCTATTAAGTACCCTAGCGTTGTCTTGCAACCAGAAAAAAACAAAAGACATTTCACAGGAAACGCCTCAAGAAACGCCTGTACAAACGCCCCCGTCTTTTCAAAATAAAGGCCATGAACTCGTTTATAATATGGTGCAAAATGTGGGAACGCTCGAAGCACTTCATCAAAAAAAAGATGTTAGCTATACTTACACTTACCAAACACCCGACGGCAAAACAGATATTTCTAATGAGAAATATATATTTAACGGCGAGTTATCCTATGGGCATTACCAACAACATGAGCGCACTTTTCCTAAGTTAAAAGGGCCTATAACTCAAGGATATGATGGTAATACTTATTGGTTAAAACACAACGACACATTAATAAAAGATGAAAAACTATTAAAACGTGTAGCTTTTAATAGGCCTACAAATTTTTATTGGTTTGCGATGTTTCAAAAACTATTAGATCCTGGTCTTACTTACGAATATCTTGGCGAAACGACTCTAAATGCCATCTCTTATGATATTGTGAAGGTAAGTTTTACATCCCAAAACAATACACCAACCGATATTTACCAATTGTATATTAATAAACACACCTTATATGTTGACCAATTCTTGTTTACGGTTGCCGATTTTGGTGTTATGGACACCCCTTTTTTAATGCAAGTTGCCTATGAAACTATTGATGGATTGTGGATACCTACCCGCCGTAAATACAAACGCTCTACATGGAAAGCAGCCATAGATGATGCCCCTTGGACTAAAGTAACTTGGTCTAACATTACATTTAATAATGGGCTAAACAAACGTGATTTTTCGCCACAGTAATTGCTTTTCATTACAATTGTCATTTGTATGCTAACACCTAATAACAAGACAGAGGTTATGCAAAACAATAGACACAAAACATTAGAAACAGTAACAATTGGATCTGTTTTTTTTAAGAATAGATTCATTCAATACTATTTAATACAATTTAATTGCACTAATTTTTTGCTATGGGAATTACAAGACAAACCAAACAAGTAAGAGCGTTAATTAATGTGTTCGAGCAAGAGCAAAAGGCCATATCGGTTGTAAATTTAGTTAAAGCTTTGGCGACAGAAATGAATAAAACCACTGTATATCGCATTTTAGACAAACTAATGGATGACGGTATTGTACATTCTTTTTTAGGAAAAGGTGGCTTAAAATGGTATGCCAAATGCCAAAATTGTTCATACGATACGCATAACGACATCCACCCGCATTTTCAATGTAAAACCTGTGGAACTGTAGAATGCTTACCTGTAAAATTTGCCATACCAGATATAGAAGGTTATAAGGTTGAAGGTGTAAGCTTACTTATGGTTGGCGAATGTGCTAAGTGTTCTTAAACACTTGCCTTTGCCTTTTTAAACGCAACTCTCGCTAAAACAAAAAGCCTTGTAAATATGATATTTACAAGGCTTTTTAAAGTCGGGGTGGCAGGATTCGAACCTGCGACCTCCGCGTCCCAAACGCGGCGCGA
>CAZLTR010000132.1:0-1906 GCA_964562415.1 uncultured Hyunsoonleella sp.
CCATAAGCATCGGGTACGGCTACACTTAAAAATCCAAGTTCGCCCGCTTGTCGCATGCAAGATTCTGTAAGTGCATAGTCCTTTTTTTCAAATTGTGCTTTTTTAGACCAAATTTCACGGTCTACAAATTCTGTAACAGCATCCTTCATCATAAGTTGGTCTTCATTGAAGTCTTCTGGTGTAAAAATGTCGTCACAGTTGGATTCTTTAACTAAAAATTGGCCGCCTCTAATGATGTCTTTTTCCATATCTTATCCCAAGGCATTTCTATAAATGACCTGTTGTTTTGGGTGTTTTTTAATTAAACTTTAATTTTATGTTGTTGCACCAGTAGTCTACTGATGTACTAATGTTATGATTTTGTCTGGTTATTTCAAAAATTCAAAAATACCACAGGCTCCTTGGCCTGTTCCCACACACATGGTTACAGCACCGTATTTGCCTTGCATATCTCGTTTGCGCATTTCATCAAATAATTGCACCGATAATTTTGCGCCTGTACAACCAAGAGGGTGTCCTAAAGCAATAGCACCACCGTTAACATTGACAAGGTCTGGATTTAAATCGAGTTCTCTTATTACAGCTAAGGATTGCGATGCGAATGCTTCATTAAGTTCTATGAGGTCTAAATCGTTTTGTTGCAATCCTGCTTGTTTTAAGGCTTTTGGAATAGCTTTTACAGGCCCTATTCCCATAATACGTGGTTCTACACCTGCAGCGGCATAGTTTACAAGTCGGGCTATGGGTTCTAGATTGAGTTCTTTTACCATGTCTTCACTCATAATCATGACAAAAGCAGCGCCATCACTCATTTGCGAAGAGTTTCCTGCGGTAACACTACCGCCTTGGGCAAACACAGGCCTTAGCTTAGAAAGAGCTTCTTTATTTGTGCCTTTACGCGGGCCTTCATCTTTTGTTACGGTATAGTTTTTAGTGGCTTTTTTACCATTAGCGTCTATGTAGGTTTGTTCTATTGTTATAGGCACAATTTGATCTTGAAATCTATTTTCGGCCTGTGCTTTTAAAGCTTTCATGTGCGAATGGTAGGCAAATTCATCTTGATCTTCGCGAGATACTTTAAATTGATTAGCGACAGCTTCTGCTGTATTTCCCATACCCCAATAGTAGTCTTCATGTCCAGATTTGGCAAGGTCATAATTTAAATCTGTTTTATACCCCGTCATAGGAACCGCACTCATACTTTCGGCACCACCTGCAATGATACAATCGGCCATACCTGCTTGAATTTTTGCAGAAGCAATGCCTATGGTTTCTATTCCTGATGAACAAAAACGGTTTACGGTAACACCAGGTACATCAACGGTGTTTAGTCCCATAAGAGAGATTAAACGCGCCATATTTAAACCTTGGGCACCTTCTGGCATGGCATTTCCCACAATCACATCATCTATACGTGTTTTATCGAGTTGCGGTAACTCTTTCATCATGTGCTGAATGGTTTCAGCGGCAAGTTCGTCTGTACGTTTAAATCTAAATACACCGCGAGGAGCTTTGCCTACGGCTGTTCTGTATGCTTTTACTATATATGCTTGTTTCATTTTTTAAGGCTTTTAGCTATTGGCTTAAGGCGTCTAGCATCATACAATTGTTTTGCAATACCCGTAACGAAGTGTTAGGGCATTAGAGTTAGGGATTTAGTTTCTTAGTGGTTTTCCTGTTTTTAGCATGTGCTGGATACGCTCTAAACTTTTGCGTTCTGTACATAAACTTAAAAAGGCTTCGCGCTCTAAGTCTAATAAATAACGTTCGGAAACTAAAGTAGGTTCCGATAAATCGCCACCAGCCATTACATAGGCTAATTTATTAGCAATTTTACGATCGTGTTCGCTTATATAATTACTCGCTTGCATTGCATCTGTACCTACGAGGAACATTCCTAAAGCTT
>CAZLTR010000132.1:1916-10173 GCA_964562415.1 uncultured Hyunsoonleella sp.
CTTGTTTCCCTAATACTTTAACATCTTTACGTTTTGGAGGTTGTGTATAGCCTGCATCTGCTAATAATTTGGCATGGGCCTTTGCTGTTGCAATTTGCCGTTCTCTATTTACTACAATAGTATCTTTGCCCTTTTGAAGGATGCCTAAATCGAAAGCTTCATAGGCAGATGTGGATACCTTTGCCATGCCTACGGTTAAGAAGTATTCTTGTAAAATATTTAATTCGACATCTCCTTTTTTAAAGGTATCAGAGGCGCGAAGGGCCATTTCTTTAGAGCCAGCGCCACCAGGGATCACACCAACACCAAATTCTACCAAGCCAATGTAGGTTTCAGCAGCAGCAACAACTTTATCGGCATGCATGGAGAGCTCGCAAGCGCCGCCTAGAGACATGCCGTGAGGGGCAGCTACTGTGGGTATGGCCGAGTAACGCATCCGCATCATGGTGTCTTGGAAATATTTTATAGCCGCATTTAATTCGTCGTATTCTTGCTCTACAGCCATCATAAAAATCATACCAATATTAGCGCCTACAGAGAAGTTTGCGCCTTGGTTACCTATAACAAGGCCTTCAAAATCTTTTTCGGCAATATCTACGGCTTTATTGAGACCTGCTAGTACATCGCCTCCAATAGTATTCATTTTAGATTGGAATTCACAATTTAAAATACCATCACCTAAGTCTTCTACAACCACACCAGAGTTTTTAAAGACCTCATTAGAGCGTCTAATGTTATCTAAAATGATGAAGGCATCTTGTCCAGGAACCTTAGTTTGGGTTTTTGTGGGAATATCGTAATAATAGGTAGTTCCGTTTTTAACCGTATAGAATGCGGTGTTGTTTGCGCTTAACATATCGTTTACCCAAGCAGCAGTTTCTAAGCCTTCGGCTTTAATAAGTTCAATTCCTTGTGCTAGGCCAATAGCATCCCAAATTTGAAAAGGGCCGTGTTCCCAACCAAAGCCTGCTTTCATGGCATCGTCTATTTTATAGATGTCGTCGGAGATTTCGGGGATTCTATAACTTACATAGGCAAAAAGTTGCGCAAATGTTTTTCGGTAAAATTCGCCAGCTTTATCTTTTCCCGAGACTAAAACTTTAAAGCGGTCTACAACGTTATCGATGGGTTTTGTAAGTTCTAAAGTCGCAAACTTTGCTTTTTTAGCACTACGGTATTCTAAAGTGTTGAGGTCTAAAGATAGAATTTCTTTTTTCCCATTCGTAACTTGTTTTTTGTAGAAGCCTTGGCCTGTCTTACTACCCAACCATTTTTGTTCTACCATTTTACTAATAAAGTCTGGTAGTTTAAACAATGCTAAGCGTTCGTCATCTTTACAGTTTTCTGCAATACCGTTGGCCACATGTACAAGTGTATCTAAACCAACAACATCGACAGTTCTAAAAGTCGCAGATTTAGGCCTACCAATTACAGGTCCCGTAAGTTTATCTACATCTTCTATCGTTAAGTCCATCGCTTTTACGGTATGAAAAAGACTCATTATACTAAAAATCCCTATTCTATTACCAATAAAGGCAGGAGTATCTTTAGCTACTACGGTTGTCTTGCCTAAGTAGTGTTCGCCATAACTATTTAAAAATTCTATGACCTCTGGGGCTGTATTTGGGCCAGGTATGATTTCGAATAGCTTTAAATATCTTGGTGGGTTGAAGAAGTGTGTGCCACAAAAGTGTTTTTGAAAATCTTCACTTCTACCTTCATTCATAAATTTAATTGGAATACCAGAGGTATTAGAGGTGATTAAAGTTCCTGGTTTTCGATGTTTTTCTAAAGTATCAAACACCTGCTTTTTAATATCCAGGCGTTCTACTACAACTTCTATAATCCAATCTACCGTTGCAACTTTAGCAATATCATCTTCTAAATTGCCTGTTGTAATCCTGTTGGCAAATTTTTGATGATAGATCGGGGAGGGTTTAGATTTAAGTGAAACCATTAAGGCATCATTAACTAAACGGTTGCGAACACTTTTGTCTTCTAAGGTTAATCCTTTGGCTTCCTCTTTTGGAGTAAGCGCTCTAGGTACAATGTCTAATAATAAAACTTCTACGCCAATATTTGCAAAGTGGCAAGCTATGCCGCTACCCATAATTCCTGAGCCTATCACAGCGACTTTTTTTATAATTCGTTTCCCCATATGTTGTAAAGTCTAAGGTTTTTTAGTGTTATATATTTTTTTGTTACATACCATTTCATTGATCGTTTCGGCAACTTCATAGAAATGATTTAATTTTTCATCAGATATATGTTTTCTTATAGTGTCATTAAATTGTAATACTTTTTCTTTAGATAAATCTCTTTTAATTTTTCCCAAAGGCGTAAGGTAAATTAATACGCCTCTACCATCTTCTGGGTTAGGCCGCCTTTCTATTAAACCTCGGTCTTGCATTGTTTTTACAATGCGAGATAAGCTGGTTGCTTCCATGCCCATTTTAGGCCCTAACGCTGTTGAGGGAGTGCCTTCCTCTGGGGCTATGCTAAGCAATGCAAAACCAATGGCCATGGTCGTATCAAACTTTGCCGCCTCTTCATTATACATTTTGTTTACCGTTAACCATGTGGTTCTTAGTACGTAATCTATTGTTTTATCTTTCATCCTCGAGAGTTAGGTTTCTCAAATATAATGAAAACATACTATGCATGCATAATAAATAGTCGTAAAATAATAGAGTACATTACTAAATAATGGTTCTGTAAAGTATTATAGCTGTCTTTAGCTTTTTTTACACTAGCATAAGCACCATTCGATGGTAGGGGACGTAATTAAAAATATATTAATTAGACATATAGCTTTAACTCACAGTTTTTGGTCTGTATATATTTTCTATTAAGTGGGCGTACATGGTTTTCACTACGTCTCGTTTTACTTTCATGGTAGGGGTGAGTTGACCTCCATCTATAGACCATTCATCTGGTGTAATTTCGAAACGTTTAATTTGTTCCCATTTTCCAAATTTAGTATTACAGGCATCAATTTCTTGTTGAATGCGTTCTTGTACCACTTTAGAAGTAGCCATTGCAGAGAGCGTATCTTCTACATCGTGATGTTTTAATTTAATCCAGTCTCTTACAAATTCAGTATTGATTTGTATTAATGCAGCGGGCATTTTTTCACCCTCTCCAATCACCATGATTTGTTCTATAAATCTGGACTGTTTTAAGTCATTTTCTAAAAGCGCAGGGATAATGTATTTTCCTCCAGATGTTTTAAACATTTCCTTTTTTCGACCTGTTATTTTTAAAAAACCGTCGGGATCTATTTCCCCTTTATCGCCTGTATGAAAATAAGGGCCAGTCATTACACTTGCCGTTTTTTCAGGATCTTTGTAGTAGCCTAACATGACATTAGGGCCTTTACATAAAATTTCCCCATCTTCGGCTATTTTCACTTCAACACCATCTATAACCCGACCTACACAGCCAATTTTCCAGCCACCATTGCGTTGGTCACTGGCAGAGATGCCAGGAGAAGTTTCTGTAAGACCATAGCACTCCATAATAGGCATGTTTGCTGCTCCAAATATACGTCCTAATCTGGGTTGTAAAGCAGCGCTACCAGAGGCCATGAATATAATATGGCCACCCAAAGCAGCTTGCCATTTGCTAAATATTAAGCGTCTGGCTATACTGAGTTTAAAATTATAAAGTGCCCCGTTAGCATTGTATGGTTGATACTCATTTCCAAGCTCTACTGCCCAAAAGAACAGTTTCTTTTTAAGTCCTGTAAGATCACCTCCTTTAGCCATGATTTTATCATAAACTTTTTCGATGAGTCGTGGTACTACAGTCATGGTATGTGGTTTGATATCTTTGGCATTATCGCCAATTTTATCAATAGCTTCTGCAAAGTAAATTTCGGCACCTAAATATTGATAGAGGTAAGTGAACACACGTTCAAAAATATGACATATAGGTAAAAAGCTTAAGGCTCTAGATTTAGGAGGCAAAGGGCAGCGCTTTTGGGCCGAAAGGACATTAGAAACAATGTTATTATGAGACAGCATGACGCCTTTAGGACGACCTGTTGTTCCAGAAGTGTAGATAATGGTGGCCAATTCCTCTGGTTTAACCTCGGCTTTGCGAGCTTCAACATCATCTTGATTGCTGTTGTCTCTTCCTAATTCTAATAATTCAGAATAATGTTTACAGCCTTCAATATGATCAAAAGAATAGACCTCTTTAAGTTTTGTCTTAGATTTTACTTTGTTTATTTTTTCTAAAACATCACTACAGGATACAAAACAGTAAATAGATTCACTATGGTTGAGCACGTATTCATAGTCATCTGCACTTATGGTAGGGTAGATGGGAATGTTTTGTGCGCCAACTTGTAATATGCCAATATCTACGATATTCCATTCGGTTCTATTGGTAGAAGAAATCACCGCTATTTTATCATGCTTTTGGATGCCTAATCGTAACAAGGCTCTACTAAAGGCATTGGCTTTATCGAGATACTCTTGGGTTGAGGTTTTTACCCAACTGTTATTAGACTTCGTAACCAGAGCGGCTTCTAAAGGGTGATGTTCTAATTGGTAATACGGAAAATCAAAAAGTCTTGTAATAGCTTTCATATATCTAGTGGCGTGTATAACCGCAAAATATAAAAATTAGCGGGATTTACAAATTAATACTTCTATAGCAATTTAATACTTTTGAGGGGTAATTTTTAAAATATTAGCAACTATTTAACGAATTATCATGAATTTTTGAATTTGAAATCATCTAAACTGATTCTAAACAGATGCTTATGTCTTTTATAGGAGGGGAGTGTTGTAAATTAAGGTTGAGCATTTTAAAGGTACTATTGATATTCTTACTCTTTTATAACTCTAAATGTTTCTTTATGAGTGTCTTTTGAGATGTTTACTATATAAACACCTTGCTGAAGCTTTGAAATATTTAATGTGTTTCCATTGGATACGCCTCTATACACTAGACTACCAGTATAATTGAAAACAGTATAATTAAAATTATTGAAGGGGATATGTTTTACATGTATTATTCCAGTAGTTGGGTTTGGATAGATGAAAGGTTTTTTGTTTGGATTTATAGGTTGAGGTGATCGTGTTTCTGTTTTTGAAGTTGTATTACTGTTACATGATGCTTGTATATA
This sequence comes from uncultured Hyunsoonleella sp., assembly GCA_964562415.1. Taxonomy (GTDB): domain Bacteria; phylum Bacteroidota; class Bacteroidia; order Flavobacteriales; family Flavobacteriaceae; genus Jejuia. The sequence goes on from CAZLTR010000132.1 coordinate 7,054, forward strand.
ATCGTTGAGTTCTTTTACACCATATAAAGCTTGATAATGTAAGGTTTTAGCTTTTTGAAAATAATAACATGCTTGTTCATTAGCTCCTATGTCATGATAAAGAACCCCAAGATTGCGGTGTGCTAAGGAATTATTTTTATTTAAGCGTATCGCTTCTTTTAAATCAATAATACCGTTTTCTGTTTCTCCTAATTTATGTAAAATAAAGCCACGTTGAGTCCTAACGTCTCGATCTATGTTTGCAAACCCGTATTTAAGTAAATTTTTTTCTTTTGAAAATGCAATGTCTATGTGGTACTTCGCCTTTTCGTAATCTTCATATTTCGTATAGATTATAGCTAAAATTCTATGTGAAAAGCTATGGGTTGGCCATGTACTTAAAGCACGATTTAGATAGTGTTCAGCTAATCTGTAATCCCCTATGCTATACAGGTAGGCTCCAAAATTATATAGAAGTCTGTTGTTTTTAGGCGCATTTTTTATGGCTTTATGGGCGTAGTGACAAGCATGATTGCGCATGCCCAATCTGCTATATACACTTTTTAATCTATCGTAAGTTTTAGACTGTGTTTTAGTGTAATATGTTTTGTTTTTTCGCTTTGCTAGATTATCCATGCCTTGTTCTAACCATTTTAAATCTCTTAAAGTTAAAATATTATCTCCTAAATAGTACCTTATATATATTCTTTGAAATCGAGACTTTCTGTCCTTAGGATTGGTTATGAGTAAAGCATTAAGTGAATCTAGCTCTCTGTACGTTTGTTTTTTCTTAAGGATATCTTTTTTGTTAAAACGTAATTTATGGTCGATGCGCTTTATTAATTGTCCATTGTTAAAAGTCCAAGTGGTTAGCTTTTGGCCTTCAATATTGTATTTGTAAGCGTTACCGTGATACTTATCGTTTTTGAAATAAAATACTTCATCAAGCTGTCCTGTTTTATAATAAGATTTGATACTGTCTGTCGTTTTTCCTTTATACCATCTTTCATAAGAGGTCTTCCCATTTTTATAGGTGTACCGCTCCAAAGAGTTTTGAAGTGAAGTTGTTTTAAGAGTGTTTTGTGCAGTTGTGTATACAAAAACTAAATTTACTAAAACTAAAAGAAAAGGTTTCATACAGAACTAATGTACAAATTATTGTAAAACCTAAAAAAGCCCTTTAAAAGAGCTTTTCTGTGATATTAAGTAATTATTTATTTATTATTGTTCTCTATCCACAATCTCGCATTAACGAAAGCCTCCATCCAAGGGGATACTTCATCTTTTCTTCCATTAGGATAGTTGGCCCAGTTCCATTGAAAGATAGAGCGTTCTATGTGTGGCATTGTTGCTAGGTGGCGGCCAGTTGTATCACAAAGCATAGCGGTATTAAAACTAGAACCGTTAGGATTGCTAGGGTAGGCCTCGTAGCCATACTTCGCAACAATATGGTATTGGTCTTCGGCGTAAGGCAAGTTAAATTTCCCTTCTCCATGTGAAATCCATACCCCTAGAGTAGTGCCTGCTAATGTCGATAGCATCACAGAGTTATTTTCTTGTAACGTTACCGATGTAAATGCGCTTTCGTGTTTTTTAGAATCGTTGTAATGCATCTTACCATGTGCTTCATGATCTGGATTAATTAGATCTAACTCCATCCATAATTGACAGCCATTACAAATCCCTACAGATAAGGTGTCTTCTCTTTTAAAGAAGTTGTTAATGGCTTTTTGAGCTTTTGCATTGTATTTAATAGCACCAGCCCAACCTTTTGCAGAGCCCAACACATCGGAATTACTAAAGCCTCCAACAGCACCTAAAAACTGAATGTCTTCTAAGGTTTCACGACCAGAAATTAAATCGGTCATGTGTACATCTTTTACGTCAAAGCCAGCAAGGTACATGGCATTAGCCATTTCACGCTCTGAGTTCGACCCTTTTTCACGAAGGATAGCTGCTTTTGGTCTTGCACCTGTAATTGAAGGCAGTTTACCTGTGAAATCTTTAGGGAAGTTATACTTTAAAGGCTGTACTTTATAGTTCTCATAGCGGGTTTTAGCTAAACCATTAGCCGTTTGTTTTTGATCGAGTAAGAAAGAGGTTTTATACCAAACGTCTCTTAATTCTGAAATATTAAGAGCGAGTTTTGTGTCTCCATTAATGATGTTTAAGGTAGGTGCGGTTGTTGCCTTACCTATGTTAGTATAATGCACTCCCGCTTTAGATAAAACAGCTTCGATGGCAGTGTCTTTTGCTTGAATGACAATACCTGCATTTTCGGCAAATAATACCTTTAAAGTATCTTCTTCTGCTAAGGCAGATAGATCTAAATCGGCACCTAAATTTGTATCTGCAAAACACAGTTCTAATAGGGTGGTAATTAAACCACCAGAGGCCACATCGTGTCCTGCAACAATTTGTTCGTTTTGTATTAAGTTTTGAATGGTATTGAATACGGTTTTCACATATCCCGCATCTTTAACATTAGGGGCGTCATTTCCAATTTTAGTGAGCACTTGCGCAAACGAGCTACCTCCTAATTTAAAATCATCTTGAGAGATATTTATGTAATAAATAGCGCCCGCATCTTTTTGCAGTACAGGTTCTACAACTTTAGAAATGGCATTACAGTTGGCAGCCGCAGAGATGATGACTGTACCTGGAGAAATGACATCTTGGTTAGGGTACTTTTGTTTCATGGATAAGGAGTCCTTACCTGTTGGTACGTTGATGCCTAATGCTATGGCAAATTCTGAAACGGCTTCTACAGCGTCGTATAAGCGCGCGTCTTCACCCTCGTTCTTACAAGGCCACATCCAGTTGGCCGATAAAGATACCGAGTGTAAGCCCTCTTTTAGCGGAGCCCACATGATATTGGTTAAAGCCTCTGTGATAGAGTTTCTACTACCAGCAACAGGATTAATCAAGCCAGAAATAGGGGAGTGTCCAATAGAAGTGGCAATCCCTTCTTTACCTTTGTAATCTAAGGCCATTACCCCAACATTATTTAATGGGATTTGTAAAGGACCTACACATTGTTGTTTTGCCACTTTACCACCCACACAGCGGTCTACTTTATTTGTTAGCCAGTCTTTACAGGCCACAGCCTCAAGTTGCAATACCTGCTCTAAATAAATTTGT
>CAZLTR010000133.1:0-10102 GCA_964562415.1 uncultured Hyunsoonleella sp.
AAAAACCAACTTCATAACCAATTTCTTCAGCAGTTTTATCAGAATAAAAAAGCAATCGTTTTGCTTCTAAAATGATACGTTCGTTTATAATTTTTAAAGGGGATTTATCTCCCGATTTTTTAAATAGATTAGATAAGGTTTTAGGAGATTTAAAGAGCATTTCTGCATAATCGGCAACTTGGTGCTTTTCTCTAAAATTCTGCTCTACCAAAATATGATATTGTCGCACCAAATCATACTGAGGTTTAGGGATATTTTCTTCAGAATTTTCAATCTTAATTAGTCGTGTGGACTTGATAAGCAAACGTTTTAAAATTGACCGAAGCATTTCACCTTGAATATGATCCTTTGTTTCAAACTCTTCTTTTAAAACAAGAAACATTGCTTCAAAACTAGCAACATCCTTCTCGCACAATGTTACGACAGGTGGTAACGAAGACCCAAAAAATAAAAATCCCTGGCAAGACACCTCAGCATCGTGGTCTCGTATGCAATAAAACTCACGGTTAAAAATAACCGCAGTAAGTCCTGCATCCTTTTTCATCTCCACAATATTAAGTGGTGTACAGAATACAACTTGATTCTTCTTTATTTGCAATCTATATCCATCTACGATTATCGTAGTCTCTTTATCCCTTGCCCATAAGATTTTATACATCCCTTTTCTATCCAGAAGATTCATTGCTGGACCGCAGGTAAAATTAGTCAAGGTTAATGAGCTCTCGTCTTTTATACTTGAGTAATCTAATTTCATAAATAATATGCTGTTACAATCAACTTATAAAGATAAAAAATCTATATAGCGCTTAATTTTTAGTTTAAATGGACAAACGTATTTTAACTACTGTTTTTTATAGAATAAATATCTTAATCCATTTTAGTTAAGACGGTAAAATTCAAATCAGTTTACAACTAATAACATTTATTTTTATTTCTACGACAAAGCCTAACATCTATTTAAGGGCTTTAAGCCCTCAAACAAAAAGCTCTAGGCGCAGGATTTAATAACACCTTTAATTATCGTTTTATCCTTAAATGCAAAATGTACAATTGTATGGGAACGACCTATATTTTAAAAGCCTTGACATCAAGCTACATTTGAACGATTAATAATCATAAAAAAATTCACGCGTATTTAAATTACCCAATAGCAATAGCATTAGTATCATACACCTACAATACAAACAAAGCCTGTCCTCTCTAATCGATTAGAGAGGACAGGCTTTTAAGTATTAGGATTTAGCAAAAATTTAAAATTACAGAGAATGCGAGTTAGTAAAGGCTAATAAGGCAACTGTATGATAATAAAAACTCACTTCGTACTAATATTTATACCCCAGCATAATTAATCCCAGTTAAGTAATGCATATCCCTATCTATAGTGATTAAGTCATCAGAATTAAATTTTGCAATATCATCATAACCACAAGAACGTGAAATGACTTTAAGCAATTCGTTAGAGGCGTCAAAAAAGTTATGCAATTGCTTGGCAGATGCATCGATAATTAACCGACTTCGCAACGATTCTTTTTGAGTGGCAATGCCTACGGGACAAAAATCGGTAGCGCAGGCTCTCATACCTAAACAACCTATGGCCTGTATAGCAGAGTTTGCTACTGCAATGGCATCTGCTCCGAGCATAAGTGCTTTGGCAAAATCTTGAGCTACTCTTAAACCACCAGTGGCAATAAGAGTAACCTCTGTTGCGCCTTGCGCATCCAGATACTTTCGCGCTCGTGCTAATGCGGGAATAGTAGGCACATTGATATTATCTCGAATAATGGATGGTGCCGCTCCGGTACCACCACCGCGACCATCAAGGATGATATAATCCACCCCTACATCGAGGGCAAACTGAATATCCTTCTCAATATGACCTGCAGCCAATTTAAAACCTATGGGAATCCCTCCAGTTTTTGAACGTACTTTTTTTGCAAATTCTTTAAAATCTTCAACCGATTTTAAATCTCTAAAAGTAGCTGGTGAGATAGCAGATTCTCCTTCGTTTATACCTCGTACCTCAGCGATATCCTTAGTGACTTTATTACCTGGTAAATGACCACCAACTCCTGATTTTGCACCTTGACCAGCTTTAAAATGAAAAGCTTGGACTTTATCGAGCAACTCCCATTTAAACCCAAAACCAGCAGAAGCCAATTCGTAAAAATAGCGCCTGTTATTGGCTTGCTCATCGGGTAACATTCCCCCTTCTCCAGAGCAAATTCCCGTTCCTGAGAGTTCAGCTCCTTTTGATAACGCAATTTTTGCTTCTTTGGAAAGTGCACCAAAACTCATATCGCTAACAAAAATGGGCATCTTTAAAGTGAGTGGCTTTTTAGCTTTAGGACCAATGATTGTATCTGTATTTACGGAAGCATCGTCTAGCAATGGTTTACGATGTAATTGTGCTGGTAGGTATTGAATATTTTCCCATTTGGGCAATAAGTTCCTGTCTACTCCCATAGAAACAGTTTCGCCGTGATGGCCTACTTTTTTGAGTCCGTTTTTAGATAAATTCTTTATATAATTTGTGTAGGGTTCGGTATCTTCTGGATGGGTATCTGCATAGGCTCCGAGATATTCATCACGGTTAAAAGGTGGTGGATTCTCTTTTTCAAATTCGAGGATCTCATCTGTATTAACATAGAGTTTCCCATGAGAGATGATAGCCTCAAACTTATGTAACTTCTCCTCATTATTATACTCACTTATCCCAGTGTCGTATCTATAATCCCAACCGTGAACACCACAGATAAGGTTTGGACCATCTATATAGCCATCTCCTAAAAGTGCTCCACGATGGTGACATCTCCCATAGAGTACAGAAACGTCTTTTCCATATTTAACGATAACAAGGTCTGTTTTTGATACTAACGCATGTACTGGGACTTTATCTTTTAATTCTGAAAGATTAAATAATTGTTTTTTAGTCATAATAAGTATTTGATTAGTTGTTGAGTTATAAACGCACTAAAGGGACGCATGAAAACATTCGTCCCTTTTTGCTCTTTTTGAGCTTTTTTTGTCTATGCGTGGTAGTAACGCTCTCTATAGATTTTACCGTCTTTCCACTCTGTGGCTACTACCTGTTCAGATACCATTGTGCTACCATCTTTCATTTTTAAGGTCATTACCGCATCATAAAAACTATGGTTTCCTTGTACTGCGTAATCTCCAATTTTGTAACTAATGAACTCCTCTAAGTGATTGTTGATAAGGTCGTGCTCTGCATCGAGAGCCACTTTCTTACCTACTTTAGGCGCGTTATTTGCCTCTCTCAATTGTACATCATCGTGAAGATAAGTTTCCATTGCTTCGATAAATGCGCCTTTTTCAAGAAGACCGTGTACTTTTTTTAAATTGTTTTCGATTATTGTTTCTATTGTATTCATAATATTTTGTTTTTAATAATTATTGTATGGCACAAATATACCTAGGCTACTTCTTTGGTATAATGTTGCAAATTCCCTATAATTTATACATTTTCCCCATTTAGACCAATTCGCAGCACTTTCCCATTATAATGGTCTAAATAATAGGGAATCCCTAACAGTTTTTATGGTATTGGTCTTGCCTTAGTTTTACAGCTCTAAAAGAATACATCATTAGACTCAAAAGTGCTAATACCGCTACTAGTATTCCTAAAAGCAACACATAAATATCTCCTTGAAAATTCCAACCTGTATTTTCTTTTAATCCAGAAAAAAGTGCAGAAAGCACAAAACTTACTACCGATAAATACAGTAGTGCCATAGCGCTATTAATGAGTTTAAGTTGCTTTAGTTTTCGTTCAATTAAGGTTGAAACATCATCATCATCGTTTTCATTAATGAGCACTTTAATCTCTCTGCTCAAGTCTATCATAATATTAGAGGTAGATAGAATGAGCAAACAAATACCTGGCAAAATGGTTATAGGCACATACCACTCTTGCATTGTTTAATGTTTTAAATAGTCCTTTAATCCATAGCTTGCGAGTACACCTTCACCAGTTGCCGCAGCGACTTGGGCTATTGCACCTTCACGTACATCGCCAGCAGCAAATATGCCTTCTACTGAGGTTTTTGCGAGACCGCTAGATCTAATAAAACCTTGTTCGTTTAAGTCAATTACATTTTCAAAAAGCTTCGAGTTTGGAATAAGTCCTATGAAGATAAACGCTCCATCTCCCTCAATAAGTTCTTCTTCTCCAGTAGCATTGTCTTTCACTTTTAATCCTTTAAACAGACCTTTGTTATCTGCAACAAACTCTAAAGAGGTTTTGTTCATATAGATTTGTACATTATCCATTTTAGGCAGTTTCTCGGTGTATGTAGGCGATGCCGCAAATTCTTCAGAACGGTGTACAATTTTCACTTCCTTAACAAAGCTGGACAAGAAGATTCCTTCTTCAAGCGCGCTATTTCCTCCACCTATAACAATGACTGTCTTATCGCGGTAAAATGCACCATCACAGGTAGCACAAAAATGTACTCCAGAACCTATCAATTCTTCTTCCCCTGGAATATGTAAGCGTCTATATGTTGAACCTGTAGCCGCTACCACGCTTCGACCTATGTAGGTTTCTGTGGCTGATTTTACATAAAATTTATTATCCCTCTTTTCAATAGATTTCACATCTACTCCCGTGGCAATGGTTGCACCGTAGGTACGAGCTTGTTCTTCCATTTTATCCATTAAATCTGGCCCTGAAATATTTGTAAAACCTGGGTAATTTTCAATAGTCTGTGTTAAAAAAGCATTACCACCTATGGTTTTCTTTTCTAAAATAATAGAATCAAAACGGTCGCGTTGTGCATAAATAGCTGTGGTTAACCCTGCTGCGCCACCACCTATAATAATGGTATCATATACCTTATGCTCTCTCTTCACATCAATACCCAACAATTCTTTTAAGGTGGCATTATCAGGATTGGTGTATGGCTTACCATCGATTAAAATGGTAGGTATGATACGCTTTCCCTTATTTATTTTTTCAACCGCGTTAGTTGCCCACTCATGGACATCTACATCTATAAATTGAAAATTGACACCATTATCCGCAAGGTAACTTTTTGCCCTGCGACAGTCTGAACACCAGTTCGCCCCATATAATTGTACAACGCCAGCATCGTTAATTCCTAAAGCATCTGCTAATTCAGCATTGTTTGGGTTGGTATAGGTTGTTCCGTTTAAATCTATGGTTGGGATTATGCGCTTACCTTTATTGATTTTTTCAACCAAACGCGTGGCGCTTTCATTTAAATCTACATCTACAAAATCAAAAGGGACGTTGTTTTCTTTTAAGTATGCTTTTGCTCTTCGACAATCTGGACACCAATCGGCTCCGTATAATTTTAATGTATTCATTTTTGATTGATTTTTCGGTTACGCTTTATCTAAGATATAGGGGTTACACAATATTTGATTACTTCTACTTTCCAAAATGCTTGTATATTTTTCCTTTTTAGCTAAGAATAGACTCCTATTGCTTTAGAAAACCCGTTACTTATTTACGGACATCTTAGAACATTTCTCAAAAGCTTACCTACTAATTACTTATTGTTTTTAATATCTATAATTTGTCTTACCATTTGGTTGGTAAATCCCCACTCATTATCGTACCACGTCATTACCTTTAATAAATCACCATCTACTACACGAGTCATACTTAAATCTACTGTTGAAGCAAAAGGACTTTTTACAATATCCGATGATACAATGGGGTCGTAAGTAGTATCGATAACGTCTTTGTATCGGTCTGTTTTTGCCTCTTCTTGTAAAATTTCGTTTACTTGTTCTACGCTAACATTTTTATTCATGACAAAGGTCATGTCAGACAAAGAACCTACTGGAATGGGTACGCGAATGGCGATACCGTCAAACTTTCCTTCGTATTCTGGTAATGCCTTTGTGGTTGCAATAGCTGCTCCTGTACTCGTTGGAATAATATTTGCTGCCCCTGCACGCCCCATTCTAAAGTTCTTTTTGCTAGGGCCATCTACTGCAGCTTGCGAAGCAGTATAAGCGTGCACCGTTGTCATTATGGCTTTTTTAACGCCGAGTCTTCTTCCTAAAATCTCTACAATAGGACTAATATTATTAGTAGTACAGCTGGCACAAGAAAATACCGAAGTATGTCCAGCTTCTGTGTTTACACCATGAACAACTGTAGGTGCTTCTACGCTTTTTGTAGGTGCCGAGATAATTACTGTTTTTGCTCCTGCCTTAATGTGTCGTTCTGCATCTTCATAACCTGTAAAAACACCCGTACTTTCTATAACTAAGTCTACATTATGTTCTTGCCAAGGTAATTCTTCTGGATTGCGCTTACTGTAAAATGGTATTGTTTTTCCATTTATTTCTAATGCTGTGCTCGTATGCGTTACTCTATGCTCATACCTACCATATACGGTATCGTAGTTTAATAAATAAGCAACGTTTTCGATAGCTACTATATCATTTACAGCGACTACGTCTAGTTCTGGATTTTCTAATATTACTTTAAGCGCGGCTCTCCCTATACGCCCCATTCCGTTAATTGCAATTTTCATTATGCTTGTGTTTTTGATGATTTATTGATTTTATTTATAGTATGTTTTGTTCTCTCTAAAAAACTAGCTATTCTAAATTTATCAGATATTAGCATAGCATCTCCTGAAAGATTAAAAAGTACATTTTCTATTGTGTTTAAGGTATCATTTGAATAGTCCATAAGTATCGTTTTTAATTATGATGTAAAATTACTGCGGTTGTAAAGGCTATAAAATAGCACTACTTCCGATATCCTTATACATTTTTCCCTTAGTCGAAAAATATTGTAAAACCTCACCACTTATCGTAACGGCAAATTAACTTTTATAGAGTAAAATGCAATGATTTTTAACTTATAGATTTAAACAAAAGTTAGCGCACTGGTATAAAAACGTGACGCTTATTGGTTTTAGAGCATTGAATACTATTGCAAACACCATAGCTTTATACTTAATTATTTTATTAATAGAAATACTAACGCTTCCGTAGAATCTTTTAATACCAAAATTAAAGCATTTAGAAGTCGGTTTAAAGAAGTTAAAAACACCGAGTATTACAAATCAATTAAAAAGATAACTACTAGTTTTTTATGGCTTTTCTTTTTAATCTTGTGCCTTAGATGAAAAAGAAACGTAACTAACAATCAAAGAAGATTAAAGAATCAGATGAAAATTAAAATCAGTTTAAAGACCTTGTTTTTTCTATGGTCTTTAATGACGTGGTCACAGAATGGGAATGTAACACTATCAGGTAAAATAAACGATGACACTTTAAAAGAACCATTAGCTTATGTAAATGTAATTTTAAAAAAGGATAACCCAGATAAGACTTTTGTGTCTGGTGTGATTACTAATGAAGAAGGCATATATACTCTAGAGAACATCAATCCTGGAAATTATATTTTAGAAGTATTCTATATAGGCTATAAAACACATTTAGACACTATTTTCGTTGGTTCAAATTCACAGTATTTAGATTTAGGTGTTATTTTTTTAAAAGAAGAAGCTTCACAATTAGATGAAGTACTAATAACCGCAAAAAAAGATGCCGTAAGTAGTAAAATGGATAAAAAAACCTTTTCGGTAAATGCCAACATTGCCCAAAGTGGAGGTTCTGTTTTACAGACCTTGAAAAACTTACCAGGAGTAACAACCCAAGAGGGAGAAGTACAACTACGTGGTAGTAATAAAGTGCTTATTTTAATAGATGGCAAACAAACGGCCATTACGGGGTTTGGAAGTCAAAACGGTTTAGATAACATCCCTGCAAGCACTATTGAAAAAGTAGAGATAATAAATAATCCCTCTTCAAAGCATGATGCCAATGGTAATGCTGGCATTATAAACATTATTCTAAAGAAAGAAAATCAGAAAGGTTTTAACGGTACAATAGGTTTAACAGCTGGTTTAGGGGCTTTATGGGAACGCAAAGAAAATTTTCCAGGTATTAGGCCTCAATACAGAGCAACGCCTAAAATAAATCCATCTGTGGTACTTAATTACAGACAGGACAAGGTCAATTTCTTTTTTCAGGCCGATAATTTATATACGGAAACCTTAAATAAAAATGAGTTTGTAAAGCGAACTTATAATGATGGTACGGTAATAAATCAGCAACTTAAACGCAACAGAGATACCAATTTCTTTACATCAAAAGCAGGATTAGATTGGTTTTTAAATGAAAACAATACGTTAACAATATCTGGGCTGTATAGCAATGAAAGTATTAAAGATTATGGTGACCAACCATTTTACGATGAACAAATTAATAACCAATTGAGGCTTTGGCAGTTTTTAGAAGATGAAGTTTTAACTGCGGCCATGTTTTCTGTAAATTTTGAGCATAAGTTTGCACAACCAGGACATAAGCTAAATGTAGCCTTTAACTACACGTTTGATAGGGAAGATGAAAAATATTTTTTCACAAATACAACCCCTTCATTTAATACAGAGGAATCATTTTTTCTTATTGCTGACCAAAAAGTAGCAGATTTCGCTATCGACTATTCCAAACCCTTAAAAAACGGGATATTGGAAACGGGGCTTAAATTCCGTAATAGAGTTATACCCACAGACATGCAGTTCAATCCTTCTGATAATAACTCCGTTTTGGATACTGGTGCTGATGGTCTAGCTGAATACAAAGAAATAATACCTGCTGCCTACCTTAATTACATTTATGAAACTGAAAATTGGGAAGCTGAAACAGGTCTAAGAGTAGAATATGTGAATTTAGATTATGAAGTAGACCCAAATCATAATACTTATCAAAGTGATGGTTACAGCTATTTTCAACCATTTCCCAATGCAAGAATAAGTTATAAGATAGATGACAAAAATAAATTATCAGCCTTTTATAATAGAAGAGTTGATAGGCCTGATGAAGTAGATATTCGTATTTTTCCTAAGTATGACGATGCAGAAATAATAAAAGTAGGAAATCCTGCATTAGACCCACAATTTACCAATACTTTTGAAATTGGATATAAAAATCAATGGACTAAGGGCTATTTATACACCGCAGTTTACCATAGAATAACGGATGGCACTATCACTAGGATAGCAACATCTCCAGATAATTCCAATCTCATATATAACGTTTCCCATAATGCGGGTAAAAGTTATAATACAGGTCTGGAGATTGTTATGAACAAGAAATTATCCCAACATTGGTCAGCTAACCTAAATATGAATGGGTATTATAACAAAATAGATACCTTTTCAGTACTAAATCTATATCCTTCTGAAAGTATATTTACTGCTCCCGAACAAACGGTATGGTCTGGCAATGTAAAGTTTAATCTCATGGCAACATTACCAAAGAATTGGGAAGCGCAAATAACGTCAATCTATTTAGCTCCTGATGTTATACCACAAGGAGAAATAAACTCAAGATTTTCAGTGGATTTTGGTGTTAAAAAAACAATTCAAAATGGCAAAGGAGAATTATTCTTTAATGCCACAGACTTATTTAACACATTGGTCATTAAAAAAGAAATTGATGGGGAAACCTTTAGTTATACCAGTAGTGATTATTATGAAACACAGGTATGGCGTATTGGATATAAATTTAAGTTTTAATGAGATAAAATGTGGTGGTAAAGATTAAGTCCTTAAATATTGTGTTCTTATTGAGTCTTATGTTTCTAATTTCATTTAGCAAATTAGTAGCTCAGAATGATTCAATCCCAAAAACTAAAAATACTTTTTGGAAACAAGCTGCTATACCGTCATTCCTTATGGGTTCTTCACTTGTAATTACTAATAGTAAATTCGAAAAAGCGTTTACAACAAGATTTGGGGAATAGTGATTTTAATACTACCATAGATGATTACACCCGTTTTGTTCCTTTAGCACAAATGTATGCAGCGGATATAATAGGAATAGAATCCAGAAGCCATTGGTTTGACCAAACAAAGAATGCCACTATTTCTTTATTAATCACAGACTTCGTAACAACAAAGCTTAAAACACCGAGTATTACATACTGCAATAAAACAAAAAAGCCGACTCGTTAAAGTCGGCTTTTTTTAATGTGCGGGCGGAGAGACTCGAACTCTCACACCTCGCGGCACTAGATCCTAAGTCT
>CAZLTR010000134.1:0-10074 GCA_964562415.1 uncultured Hyunsoonleella sp.
AAGAAAGTTTAACACTATGGGTATCTAAAGATAAAAATAAAGTACCTTTGCGCATCAAAGCAGATTTGGCTGTAGGATCGCTTAGAGCAGATTTAGAAGCTGTTAAGGGATTGAAACACCCATCGCCCATAGTTGTTAATAAGTAATGAAATCAGACGCTGACATAACTCACAAACTCAAAGAGAAATACGAGGCTATAGATCAAGATGTAGAGGTGCATTTAAAAGGGTTATTGCACAGTAAACCCGTAAATTATTGGGATTACATACAAACCGATGTATTATTAAATCTTCAAAAGCCTAAAACAGATTATCCAGATGAGATGGTTTTTATCATGTACCATCAAGTGAGTGAATTGCTGTTTAAAATGATACTCTCTGAAATAGAACAAATTGCAGAAACCCCTGTGGAATTGAAGATGTTTACCACTAAAATAAAGCGAATAAGCAGGTATTTTGATGTGTTGACCTCGTCTTTTAGTATTATGAAAGATGGTATGAACGTGTCCCAATACAATGAATTTAGAGCCGCATTAACACCTGCAAGTGGTTTTCAAAGCGCACAATATAGAAAAGTAGAACTGGCCTCAACAGAATTGATAAATCTTATTGATAAGCGTTTTAGAGCAAAAGTAGATCACAACATATGCTGTGAAGACGGTTTTGAGCAGTTGTATTGGCAAGCTGCTGGAAAAGATTTTAAAACAGGTAAAAAAACATATACCTTAACCGCATTTGAAACGCGCTATAAAGATGAGCTTTTACGATTTGCAAACTATTACAAAACACGTAATATATGGAGTAAATTTAAAGCATTACCAGAAGCAGATCAGCAAGACAGCGTACTTATAAGTACTATGCGAGACTTTGATTATACGGTTAATGTAAAATGGGTAATGGCACATTATGATACTGCAAATCATTATCTAAATATTTGTGGGAAAACAGCTGAAGCAACAGGAGGAAGTGAATGGGTGAAATACATGCATCCTAAATATCAAAAAAGAATATTTTTTCCAGATTTATGGACAACACAAGAAAAGGAAGATTGGGGCGTAAATGTTTAATAGCATTAGTAGTGCTGAGTGTTTTTGCTTTTTCATGTAAAAAAGAACCCAATCCAGAGCCTAAAGAAGCGCCTGTAGAAATTATAGAACCCGAACAGCATATTGAGTTTGGTTTTAATCTTGACGATTTTATTGTAAAAAGAGATACGATAAAAAATGGGGATAGCTTTGGAGAGATTTTAGAACGAAATCATGTAGGCTATCCTAAGATTTTTCACGTTGCAGAAAAAGCCAAAGACACTTTTGATATTAGACGTTTACAAGTAGGCAAACCCTATACGTTACTTTGTGTGAAAGAAGACACTTTAGAAATTCCAAAATGCTTCATTTACCAACCTAATTTAGAGGATTATGTCGTGATTAATTTTCAAGACTCTATCCATGCTTACACAAGCAAAAAGCCTATAACCTATGTGGAAAAATCAGCCACAGGAGTCATTAATAGTAACATTTCAGAAACTTTAGATGCTCAAGGCTTAAGTCCTCGATTGGCGTATAAAATGGCCGATGAAATTTTTGCATGGACTATAGATTTTAGAAGACTGCAAAAAGGAGACCGTTTTAAAGTGCTTTATACCGACAAATACATAGATGATACTATTTATGCAGGAATAGATAAGGTAAAAGCAGCCTATTTTGAGCATAATACAGAGCCTTTTTATGCCTTTGAGTTTATGACAGATACTGTTAAAGGTATTGTCGATTATTTTAGTGAAGATGCCAAAAATTTAAGACGTGCTTTTTTAAAAGCACCTGTTAAATTTAGTAGAATCTCCTCGCGTTATAATCTAAGAAGGCGTATAGCAGTATATGGCTATAAAGTTAGACCTCACAAAGGCACCGATTTTGCAGCACCTATTGGCACACCTATTATGGCAACAGCCAATGGAACTGTAACAAAGTCGGAACGTAGGGGCGGGAATGGGAATTACGTAAAAATACGGCATAATGCCACCTACGAAACGCAATATTTGCACATGCGAAAGCGCAAGGCAAGAGTGGGCGACTTTGTGAAACAAGGTGATGTTATAGGTTGGGTAGGTATGACAGGAAATACAGGAGGACCACATGTGTGTTACCGCTTCTGGAAAAATGGAAAACAAGTCGACCCATTTAAACAAAAATTGCCCGAAGCCAAACCCATTTCCGATTCTTTAAAAATTCAGTATTTAGATTTTATAGAACCCATAAAATATAAGTTAGATAATATTAATTTTAAACCTCAAATTACAGAAGAAGAGACGCCTTCGACACCTGTAATTTATCAAACCAATTCATAATATGGCACTACCTAGTATTAATCCAATAACAACGAACTCTTGGAAGAAATTAGAAGCACATTTTAAAGAAGTGCAGCATCTAAAGATGAAAGATTTATTTGAAAAGGATAAGGCTAGAGCAGATAAGTTTACAGTGCATTGGGAGGATTTTTATGTTGATTTTTCAAAAAACAGAATCACAGAGGCTACGTTTCAGTACCTTTTAGAGTTAGCAGATGAGGTAAAATTAAAAGATGCTATAGCAAGTCAGTTTTCTGGTGAAACTATTAATAAAACAGAAGGAAGGGCAGTGCTGCATACAGCATTAAGAGCGCCAAAGACTGCAACAGTAAACGTTGATGGGGCTAACATAATTCCAGAGGTGCATGCTGTAAAAGAACAAATTAAAACGTTTACAAAAGCGGTAGTTAACGGCGAACGAAAAGGGTACACAGGAAAGGCATTTACTCATGTTGTAAACATTGGTATTGGAGGGTCCGATCTCGGTCCAGCCATGGTGGTAGATGCGCTACAATACTATAAAAACCATCTTACCACTCATTTTGTGAGTAATGTAGATGGTGATCATGTTAATGAGGTGATTAAAAAGTTAGATCCAGAAACTACATTATTTGTTGTCGTATCTAAAACATTTACCACTCAAGAAACCTTATCGAATGCCAATACCCTTAAGTCTTGGTTTTTAGAATCGGCAGAAGCATCAGATATAGCGAAACACTTTGTAGCAGTATCTACAAATTTAGAAGCCGTGGCACAGTTTGGGATACATTCCGATACTATTTTCCCAATGTGGGATTGGGTAGGTGGCCGTTTTTCTCTGTGGAGTGCCGTTGGCTTATCCATTAGTTTAGCTGTGGGTTACGATAATTATGCCGCACTTTTAGAAGGCGCGCATAAAATGGATACACATTTTGAAAATGAAGATTTTAAAACCAATATTCCAGTGGTATTAGGTTTAATTAGCATTTGGTATAATAATTTCTTTGAAGCAGAAAGTGAAGCTGTAATTCCTTATTCGCAATACCTTAATCAATTTGCAACGTATTTACAGCAGGGTATTATGGAAAGTAATGGCAAAAGCATTGATCGAAATGGACAGCCTGTAAACTATCAAACGGGGACCTTAATATGGGGCGAACCAGGAACCAATTCTCAGCATGCCTTTTTTCAATTAATACACCAAGGCACAAAGTTAATTCCAGCAGATTTTATAGGTTTTACAAAGGCATTACACGGTAATCAAGACCATCAAGATAAGTTAATTTCAAATTTTTTGGCACAAACCGAGGCTTTGCTTAATGGTAAAACCGAGGCAGAAGTGGTTGCAGAAGGCACAAAAGAAGCTATTATTCCTTTTAAAGTATTTGAAGGGAATAAACCTACCAATACTATTTTTATAAATAAGCTTTCGCCAGAAAGTTTAGGGAAACTCATTGCGATGTATGAGCATAAAATATTTGTGCAAGGAGTGCTGTGGAATATTTTTAGTTACGACCAGTTTGGAGTAGAATTAGGAAAGCAACTGGCGTCTAAAATTTTAAAAGAGTTCAATACAGATCATAAAAACGAACATGATAGTTCTACGCAAAACTTATTAAATTACTACAAGAAAAATAAATAAGAAAAGAGATGAAGCAAGGGAATTGTTACCTTGTATTCATAAATTAAATCACTATTTTTGATAAAGAAATAAATTAAACATTATGTACGGAGTTATTCAAGTTTTACATTCTTATTGGGCATTTATTGTACTTTTAGTTTTAATACTAGCGGTGGGAAATGCCATAGCAAAATCTATAGGCGGTAAAGAATATGGGCCTAAAGATTTTAGGATTTCTTTATTTGGATTAATCGTAACTCATATACAATTGCTTATTGGTATTGTATTGTATGTTGTGTCGCCTAGATTGGCCTTGTTTTCAGAATTAGGTATGGGCGGTGTGATGAAAGATGCTGTAAATAGATTGTATTTAGTAGAACACCCTTTTGTTAATATTATTGTGGTAGCTTTAATAACAATTGGATACTCCAAGCATAAGAAAAAACTAACGTCTGCTCCTAAATTAAAAACCATAGCTATTTTTTATACAATAGCCTTAGTTTTATTACTAACACGTATTCCTTGGAGTGCTTGGTTAGGTTAAGACCTAATTTATCTTTTTTATAAGATGAACATAAACAGGGAAATGGTCACTATACCCTTTGGTAAATCCGCTTTTGTTCCAACTTCTAAAAGGATAGCCCTTATATTTACCAAGTGCTGTAATTAAAAAATTTGGATTAAAAATTCCAGATTGGTAATACCGATACGAGGTATAGGTTTTTTCAAGTAATGGTTTAGAAAGTAAAATCTGGTCAAATAAGCTCCAAGCGTCTCTGTAGGCTGTAGTGCCTAGACCATTTCTATAAAGTTCTTCAAAGGGATTGTACAGTGCTTTTAAGTTTAGGTTTTGTCTTTTATTTTCAGTTTCTAAAATGTGTTTTATACTTGTGTCTATAGGATTGTCATTAAAATCGCCTAAGGAAAGAATTTTGGCATAAGGTGCTGCAAGTTGAAGAGAATCTATAATGTATTTATTAAGTCGTGCGGCTTTCATACGTTTAAATTTACTTCTTGTAACTCCACCGCGACGTGAGGGCCAATGGTTTACAATAAGGTGTAATAACTCACCGTCTAGTTGTCCGCTAACCACTAATTGATCACGTGTTTTAATCGGTTTTTGTGTTTTAGTATCGTAAAGTTGAAGCGGATAAGTTTTTGAGTATAATGGAGTAAATAGGTGTTTTCTGTAGAGTAAAGCCACATCTATTCCTCTGGCATCTGGGCTGTCATAATGTATAATGCCGTAGTTTTTATCGGCTAGTATTTGAGTCGCTACAAGATCCTCTAGAACATTTCTATTTTCAACTTCGCAAATACCAATCATAGCAGGAGCATTGCCTGTATGTGCTTTACCAATTTCCGATATAGCATAGGCCATGTGTTTTATCTTTTGTTGGTAGGCAGAGGAGCGTTTTGTTTTTAATTCCATAATAGGGCTGTATTCATCAAACACATTTGGCGCATTAATCGTATCGAACAAGTTTTCTAAGTTGTAAAAGGCTATAGTATGTATTTTGAACTCGTTTTTTTGCGCATAATTTGTGGTGCTTAACAAACAAAACACCATATATAGTACACATACCGTTAATTTATGTTTTAAATATCTAGATGTAAGCATTTTTTAAAAAGAAGTATTAATCTTACAATAATACATAAATATGTAGTCTAAATCTTATAAATTTATTATAATTGGGCTTTTAAATTATGTCATGAATAAAATAGCCCTCATAGTTTTATTCGCATTGGCTTCATTTTTATGCTATTCCCAAAAAGTTATCCTTAAGGGAACTGTTAAGGATGCGGTCTCATTGCAACCTATTCTAAACGCTACGGTTGGTATAGAAGCCGCAACAGTAAAACATTTCACAGATGTACAAGGCGCTTTTTTGTTTACTAGAGGGTTGCCTTATGGTGAACAGGTGCTAATAGTCTCTAAGACAGGGTATATTGCCAAGCGTTTTCCAATTGTTATTGTAGAAAGTGCTGTTGTAGATATGGATGGTATTGTGCTAGAACGTGATGCCTCTCAAAGTCAAGATTTATATACCATTACACTTACCGATGACCAATTAGAGGCAGACGATAGTGGTGCTGCTAATATTTCAGGAGTATTGGCGTCGTCTTTAGATGTTTTTCAACGTACCGCAGCATTCGAGTTTAGCGCCTCTTTTTTTAGATTAAGAGGTTTGCAAACAAACAATGCAAGTGTGCTTATAAATGGGGTGCCTATGCAAAAGGTGTTTAATGGCAGGCCACAGTGGAGCAATTGGGGTGGCCTAAACACCGTGACACGACAGCAAGAGTTAATTTCTGGTTTGGCACCTTCTAGTCATGGTTTTGGAGGTGTTCTAGGCACAACAAATATTAACGTACGAGCATCTCAAATTAGATATGGAGGCACTGCAAGTTATGCGTCTTCAAATAGGAGCTACACAAATCGGTTCATGGCAACTTACGCCTCTGGGTTACGTCCATCAAATTGGGCATATGCTATAGCACTGGGGCGTAGGTGGGGCAATCAAGGATTTCAAGATGCTACAATTTACGATGCAAATTCAATATTTTTTTCGGTAGAAAAGTATATAAATCAGACTCATAGCTTAAATGTTACTGGAATTTATGCGCCCAACCGTCGCGGAAAAACATCGCCTAATACTCAGGAAGTTGTCGCTCTTAAAGGAACAACCTATAATGCATACTGGGGATATCAAAACGGAAAACAGCGCAATTCCAGAATAAAAAAGGTAGAGGCACCTATTCTAATGCTAAATTACAAGGGCGATTTGTCTTCAAAAACAACACTTCGTACCAACGTGTCTTATCAGTCTGGGATACAAAGTAACAGTAGATTAGATACGAATGGAACAGATTTAATTAATGGTGTTGCTATTGGTGGAGGCAGGAATCCAAGTCCGACGTATTATCAAAATCTTCCTAGTTATTTTGAGCGTAATTTTCCAAACGATTTAGAATTTGCTTTTTTAGCACAAAAAGCATTTCAAGCCAACGGGCAACTTAATTGGGAAGCACTTTATGACGCAAATATTTCAAATACACAGCAAGGTGGTAACGCCATTTATGCTCTGTATGAAGACCGTGTAGATGAAACGCAAATCATAGCCAATTCAATACTTAATACTGCGTTAACAAACCATCTGCTTTTAGATACGGGTATGACAGTACAACATATAACATCTCAAAATTATGCCGCAGTTCTAGATTTGCTTGGTGCAGAACAGTATCTCGATATTGATAGGTTTGCAGAAAGTAGTAATGCAGCCCAGAACGATTTACAACAGCCTAATAGATTAGTGTATGAAGGCGACCGTTTCAAGTACAATTATAAATTAGGGACGACCATTGCCAATGGTTTTGCGCAATTACAATTTAGATACTCTAAAATAGAAGCATTTCTAGCTGCAGATTTTACAAGTACCCAATACCAAAGAGAAGGGGTATATCAAAACGGGGCATTTCCTCAAAATAGCTTAGGAAAAGGACCAATGTTAAACTTTACAGGTTATGCTGCTAAGGGCGGTTTTACTTATAAATTTTCTGGAAAACATTTACTCACAATGCATAGCGGATATGTTTTAAGAGCGCCTACATTACAAAATACTTATTCTAATGTTAGAGAGCATCATAATGTTGTTCCAAATATTACAGAAGAAAAGCTTTGGTCTTCCAGTATGAGTTATACCTTTCGTTCGCCAAAGTTTAATGCAAAAGTTACGGGATATCATACCAAAGTAGAAGATGCTAACGAGATCTCTTTTTTCTTTGCAGATGGCGTGGGTGGCGATAATGTAGCCTTTGTTCAAGAACTATTACAAGGTGTAGACCGATTGCATGTTGGAGGAGAGTTAGGCCTTGAAGCACAACTCACACCAACGTTTAAACTTAAAAGTGTAGTCGCTCTTGGGCAGTTTACCTATGCAAACAATCCCAATCTCTTTTTAACAACAGAAGCCAATCAAGACGCAGCTGAAGCAGGATTTG
This sequence comes from uncultured Hyunsoonleella sp., assembly GCA_964562415.1. GTDB lineage: Bacteria > Bacteroidota > Bacteroidia > Flavobacteriales > Flavobacteriaceae > Jejuia. The sequence goes on from CAZLTR010000134.1 coordinate 7,949, forward strand.
TAAACGGATTTCAAGATTTTGGAGAAGCACAACTTAAAAATTATAAGGTAGCAGCGGGGCCTCATCGTGCCTACGCTTTGGGGTTTGAATATAGAGATCCAGAGTATTGGTGGGTGGGGCTTACTGCTAATGTATTCTCACATACCTATGTTGCTATTAGCCCGTTAACCCGGTCTTCGAATTTTACGACAGATTTTGATGGTAGTCCATTTAACGATTTCGATGAAACGTTAGCACGAACGCTCTTAAAACAAGAACGCTTCAAAGCATATACAGTTGTGAATCTAGTTGGAGGGAAATCATGGAAACTAGGAAAACAATATTTAAGTCTATTTGTAAGTGTAAATAATGTGTTGGATACGGTATATCGAACAGGAGGTTTTGAGCAAGGTAGGAATGCTAATTTTAGAACCCTTCGCGATGATAAGGCATTAAATATACCTGTTTTTGGCGCAAAATATTGGTATGGTAGGGGTACAACTTATTTTTTAAACATGAATTATAGATTTTGATATGTTTTTAAGTGCCTTTATTCTAACATCCCATAGGGATTTTAAATAGAAATGATGAAAAAAATTAGACACAAATTAATAGCAGTTTTGGTTGGAGTTGTTGCCGTGAGTACTTCCTGTGTGCAGGATGATAATTTTGAACAGCCAAATCTTAAAAGCTCAGACCCCGTAGTTCCCAGAGGCAATTTTACAACATTTAAAGCGATAAGGTCTCTTTTTGAACAAGCCGTAAACGCTGGACGTCAAACTGTAGTGATTGATAACGATATTTATATTGAAGGTTATGTCATTTCTTCTGATAAAGCAGGTAATTTTTTTGAAACCTTAGTGATTCAAAATAAAATAGATGCGCATAACCCCGATGAGGACCCTAGATTAGGATTTAAAATTAATATTGATCAAAGGAACTTATCAGACACCTATCAAATAGGGCAAAAAGTCATTGTACAATTACAAGGTTTAACAGTAGGAGAAAGTAGTGGTGTGTTAACAATTGGTAGAGGAGATGCTGTACATATTACTCAAATTCAGGCTTCAGAATACCGTACAATAGTAAAGCGTACACCAAATATTGCCACGTTAATTCCTAAGCGGGTGCGCTTAGAGGATTTAACAGAGGCCGATGAAAATACACTCATTCAGTTGGATGCCATGCAATTTAATAGGTTTGAATTGGGGGCTACATACGCCAGTGAGTCTTTCGATAAATTTGATGGCCTACGGGTGCTAGAAAGTTGCGATTCTGGCATTCAAATGGTTTTGAAAACCAGTACCTTTTCAGATTTTAAAGCACTACCTGTTCCACAGGGTAATGGCAGTATCGTAGGGGTATATGGTCGAGATTTTAGAGATGATTTCAATGTGTTAGTTGTAAATACAATTACAGCGCTTAAGTTTGAAGATGAGACCCGTTGCGACCCTTTAGAATTTACGTGTAATGCAACTTTAGAAAAAGGAAATATGAATTTAGTATTTGAAGATTTTGAAACGCAGCGTAATAATAAAATCATAGCTATTGAGGGGTGGACCAATTATATAGAGAAAGGCTCTCAAGGATGGGAAGGGTGGTCTTCTACTGCTACGAATGCGTCTTTAGGCCGATCTGCACGGTTTCAATCGGCCAGCTCTGGCGATGTGAGTAATGTAGGTTGGTTAATTACCCCTCAAATAGATTTAGATGCCCAAGACGGTGAAACATTAAGTTTTAGTACCTCAAGCAGTCGGGCAGATAGCAGTTATATGGAGGTGTTTTTTGCAAAAGATTGGGATGGTACAGCAACAGGTGTTACTACGGCAAGATGGCAAATTTTAACCGATGCCTACATTGTAAAAGACACGGATGCTTTTGTGCCTTGGTTTTCATCGGGTCTTATAAACCTGTCTTGTATTACAGGGCGTATTCATATTGCCTTTAAATATACAGGCGGCGGACAAGATAGTTTTGATGGGGTTTATGAGCTGGATAATATAAGTGTAGATTTTAAAAATTAATTTGTGTAACTTTTTTGAAATACAAATGGTTAGTTTATTTTAAAACTATATGTGCTCTTGTGCATTATGGTGTTGTCTTTAAGGATATTTGATACAAATACTAAGGCAAGAACGTTGGCTTCA
>CAZLTR010000135.1:0-565 GCA_964562415.1 uncultured Hyunsoonleella sp.
GTATGGGTAATGGCACGTGTATAATCAGGTGTTTGAGGGGTTACCATATTTTGTCGTTCTTCAGGTTTTCAAATGTGTCGAATACTAATTTTCTATCGGCTTCTTTGGCAATACCATCGCTGTAGGTGCTGTGCAAATAAAAGCGGGCGGCCAAATACCGCGGGGTATTGTCTTTAAAACTGTATGGGAAATAATGGTTTTTATTTTTATCTAATGTTACCCGTAGTGCCACCACCAGTTTGGTGCTGTAGCGGGCTAATTTGATATAAGCAGGAGGTACTTTTAAAGTGGCTTTAAGCTGTCTACAGCCACGCTCTAAAGGGATGATTTCTGGCTTGTCTATAATTAAATCGGTTTCTATGTATTTAGAAGGGTGCCTGCTGTCTATAATAATGCATTTGGCATCTTCTAATTGGTCTACACTGTTTAAAAACTGATTAAAATCAAGACTCACATTAAATTTGGTAATGTTGAAATGGTGGCCACAGGAGTGGTCGATCACCAAGGCACTTTTAGGAACTTTATAGCGTATTTTGGTACATACGGTAAGGTCGTGCAAACTGGG
>CAZLTR010000135.1:575-10046 GCA_964562415.1 uncultured Hyunsoonleella sp.
TCGCGCACCAAATCTTCTATTTTTAAAAACAACTCTCGGTTATAGGCCATAGGGGAGAGGTTAGGCGAACTAGGTATAAAAGTTTCATACTCCGATAGGGGAATGTTTTTAAAAAAGTATTGCAAATCGGTATCGGTAAAAATATTGGCGAGAGCTACCATAGCAAACCCTATGCCCAAGGCAATCCAGCCAATGGGACCAGATACTAGAGCTAAAGAAAAAGCAACACCTGCCAAACCCCATGCTACAGCAGCATCAGAATCTCTTTTATTGAATGCAAGAATACAATCCCAAAAACACATTGTTGCAGTGATACTTCCTCCGATAGCACCTGCAACTTTTATACGACGGGTTAAATTTTTAGTTACATTAGCGGATAAATCTTTTCCTATAGCTTTATAATGTGCTGCTTGTAATTTCGTGGCTGCCTCAGTTAATTCAGCCCCAATACCAATAGTGTTTATTAAATTTTTTCCTTGACTTGCTAAGGATTCCTCTTTTCGAATGCTTTCAAAGAGGCCAGAAGCGGCATAGGTAAAATTGGCAATTTGCAGGCCAGTGAGCACTCCTGCAAAGCCACGAGAATTTAAAAAATTGTAAGCTTTTTGGTTAAAGCGTTTGGTATTGGCTTCTCTTATTTTATTTTTTTTGTAGTCTTTTTTAGAGATGTTTTTTACACGGTCGCCAACGTTTACTTGGTGCCTACCGCCTGCTGCTTTTGCTTTTTTACCATAGAGACTATTATTCTCTATGAGGTCTGTCGTAAATTCATCGATGGTTTTACCATAAGCTCCTTTAACGACAACGTGTAAGTTAGGGTCGAAATCGGCTCCAAAAGCTTGGGCTCTTATTTGGATACCATCTGTATTTGAAAAATGAAACACCTTTTCTGGTATTCCATTTTTAGTTGCGGTTACTGTAATTTTATTGAGCCGTTTTACAATACTTTTGTAACCTTCATCCAACACCTCTTGGTAATTGGTTTTGCCTGTACTGCTCAGCTTTATTTTTTTACTTTTAAAGAAGTCTTCTTTAAGGGCATAAAATTGCAGTTTGCCACTTACTATAGCAGCCAGTTTGTTAGACAGGTCTATAGAGGCTTTGAGCAGACGCTCTTCTATAGAAAACTCGTGCACCAAAAGTTGGTCTAAAGGGTCTTTAGGGTTTGGTGGGCTGTCTAAATTTTTCATGTAATTAATCCAGTTCACCCAAGGGTCGTTGGCTTTATAAACGTCCATTTCTAAATCGTTGTCTGGATTAAGCAGAAAGTGTCGGTCTACATCATAGGGGTTGGTATATAAAATTTTTAGGTATTTAAACAGTTCAGCAATACCAAAAATAAGGTTACTGGCATTACTTTCGGTATAATGTAAGAGGTGTTTTTTAAGATACTCAGACGTTAAGAAATTCCCTAAAACATCTCTGTATTGCAATAGCGTATTTCTTTTTTTTATGCGCTCGTGTACCCCAAGGATGCGTTCTACTTTTTCGCGATGTAGCCCTTCTGAAAAATGTTCGTTAGGAACGTAGTTATTGTCTTGTACCCTAGTATAAGGCGAATAGTGGTTTGGGTTTTTACTAATTACATATTTATAAGAGGCTTTATCGTTAGGTTGGTAGGGAAAGTTGGTATCACCATAATTGTACCAACCTACTTTACCACCATCGTAAGCTTGGGTGTGTTCTTTAGAGTTATATACCATTTTATAGCTTACCAAGGCTAAGGAGAGCAGGTCTTTATAGGCTTTGGTTGGAGGCGTTTTAGGTTCTAAAGGTGGCAAATGGCTGAGTCTCTCTAAAGCTTCTTTTTCTGTTTCTCCAGTTTGTATGGCACGTACCAAGGCATGAAATTTTAATTCCTTGTCGGCAACCACACTTGCAATATCTTCTAAGCACCCCACAGGGTCGTGTAGGGTGATAAAAATATCTTCGTAAAAATTATTTTCTCCACTTTCATCTTGTTTCTGTTCTTCTGCATGAATACGTTCTAGTTTTTTCTTGAGTTCTAAAGCTTGGGCTTTATCATCATTAAATAAACCATGAATTTCGGTATAAGGGACAACATCTGGTGAACTAGGGGCCTGGTCTTTTGCAATACCAGAGCAATCTACCTTTACCATACCTACTTTTTTACGCAAAGCTTCGTCGTTTAGTAGTTTGGTATGGTATTCTCTGGGCCATTGTACCGCAGAATATGCGATCCAAAACGTTTTAGAGCTGTCGGTTACTATTTTATCGTCTAAGCTTTCATGGTTTTTTTTCTGTAATCTTATGTCTAAATACTCTCCATTTTCATCTTTATTATATTGCCATTCTAAATGCGATAATTTTCCAGAGGTATTCACTTCTATTTCATGATGTCGGTTAGGGTCGCCATCTTTCATAAGATAGATAAACCCTTTTTTTAAACTCGTACGTACGGTATAAAAGTTTTCTGGTACAGGAATTTCATCAACATGAACTTCGGCTTGATGTTGTTTTACTTTATTATTTTCGTAATAATCGGTAGGTGTACAACCGCAGTAATGGCTTTCTTTTTTATAAGCCAATCCATATCTAAAAAAATGCAAACGTACACCTTGGGGTTTTACCTTTAAAATGGGAGATTCATTGGTGATAATATCTCCATACTTACACTCAAAGCTGTAATTGGTAAGTATATCTTTAGCCGTTTTTTGATAGTGTTCTAAAGTTTCATTTGCCATAAACTTTTGATTTAATTGTTAGTAGTAGATTCTGGATTATCTTCGTGTTCTTCAGGCAATTCAACTTCCCATACCACTTCTACCATTTTATTTTTTACAGTACCCGAAAGTTCAACAAAGTCTTCCCGTTCTTCTTGAGAAGTATCTGTATTAATTACAGGTTTGTTAATTGTAATTGTAATGGTTTCGCCGTCTGGGATATTAAGCACATGCGCTCTTAAAGTCACTTCTTTAAGTACAACAGCATCTTTAATTCTAATATCTTCCTTAACCCATTGTAAACCATAGATTTTAGGTTCTCCTTCTGTACTTTCGGCCTCTTGACGAAGTACTTCTTGATTGGCGAGTGCTTTTTTATTATTACCTATAAGCTTATTTACAAAACCCATTTTAGGAAAAGGGATGTCTTCTACAGCCATTACAGCCGAAGGGGCACCGCCACCACCAGTACCAATAAGTACAGTAGGTTCTCCTTGGGAAATAACACCGCCATGTGCTGTGGTATCTCCCATAGTTGCGGCAGGTTTACCTCCAAAAAGTACGGTTGCACAGCCTTTAGCAATAACATCTGGAGGGCCAGAGCAGGTGCATTGGTCGCCCATAACGGCGGCAGGTTTTCCTTTTATAAGTACGTTGGGTACTCCTGGGCCTATAATAGGGCCACCAACATGAGGTGTAGTGCCACTATACATAGGGCAAGTGTGCATGTGGGTAAGTGTTGCTGCAGGTCCTGGCATAATAATACTGTTTTTTAGTTTACTTTAACAATTCCTCCTGTAACTTCTGTTAGTCCATCTCCTTTTATTGCGGTTTTAGGACTGCTTACCTCAGCAGAGGTATCTCCACTTACTAAGGTTTGCGCACTAGAAATGGCTGTTTTATTCGTGGCCTTTACGTTAATATTGGCTTTACTGCTTAATGCTGCGTCGCCTTGGGCTTGTATATTGGTTTTACCTTGCGATTGCAAGGTGAGGTCTTTTTTAGCGGCATTAACAATGTTGCCTTGAGCATGCAAGTTAATGTTTTCGGAGGCTTCTATCGTAATATTTTTAGCATTGATATTAATAGTTTCAGCCGATTGTAAGGTCAACGACTTGGCCTGTGTATCAAACTCAATAATACTGCCTTCGTTATCGAAAATTTTTATTTTTTCTTCGCCTTCGGTATCGTTTAATTCTATGGTATGACCGCTACGGGTGCGTATGGCTTTTACATTATTGGCATCGGTTTGCCAGCTGTCGGGCTTATTAACACCAGTGTAGAGGGCGCCCATGACGTAAGGGCGTTCGGCATTACCGCCTTCGAAACCTATCATAACCTCTTCGTCTATTTCGGGTATAAAGTGAAAGCCTTTATCGGCTCCAGAGTGTGGGGTAAGCACGCGTATCCAAGGGGTACTTTGGTTGTAACGTGCCTGCCAAGGAAACTGTACTTTAATACGGCTTAGACCATCGGGGTCTACATTATCAATTACTTTCGCAATTTGCGTATCGCTTTTAGGGTAGGCATTAATGCTGGTATTGGGGCTTATGGCCTCGGCATTAATGGCTTCAAAATGGTTTTGGTAATCGCCATTAGGCGCAATTTGGTGGCGTATTTTAATTACGCGGTAACTGCCATCGGCTGCGCCTTTTAGGGTAACAATGCCTCCTAACACCACGCCAGGGTTGTCGGACACAGCTTTAACCAGCACATCTTTGGACTGGTTGGCTTTTTTATCTAGAGCGACTAAGGCATCAAACCGTTGTTTTTGGTCTGGGGCGTGGTAGGTATTTATAAACTTATCGGTTTTATTGGGGTAGAGGGCATCACTTTTGGTATTGGTAAAGCCGTTAAGTCCCGAGTCTATTCCTGTTACTTCGTCCGAGCCTTTTTGGTGATGGGTCTCTTGTAAAAAGTCGTTTGTATAGTAATTAAAGGTATTTGGAGCAGGATTAAGCTCTAAGCCAAACTGTTTAAGGTCTACACCAAGGGTAAGGGTAGTGTCTGTACTTTCGGCCGATCCAAATACCAAACTGCTGCCATTGTAATAAAACCACTCGCCGTATTGCGCAGCCAGACGGTAGGCAAATTGGTAAGCACTTTCTTCTTGTTGTACGGCATAGAGTAGGGTATCTACAAATACTGGGTTGGCCTGTACCTCTAGTTTAGAGGTATCGTAAGGGCTAAACGTATTGTTTATAATGTCTTGCAAGTTGCTTTCGCTAAAGGAGCTGTAATGCATGCCATCGTCTGCCAAGATAGAGCTGCTTTGGGCTTTAAATACTAAGGTGTTTTCGCCTGTACCTGTTTGGGAGGCACTTTGGGCGCTTACTTTGGTAATTACGCCTTTAAATTCTAAGCTGCCATAATTGTCTATAGGCGTTTTAGAGCCAATGGTAATGATTACGGGTTCGCCAATGTAGTTTTTACTGCTGGCAGCAATCGATTGTGACGTGTCGTCTACGACATCGCTGCGGCACTCAAATTCTACCAAATGGTGGCTGTCCATGTCTTGATGAATAAACATGCGTTTTATGGCGTTAATGGGTTCGCCATTAATACGTATTGATACCTGAGATGCTATAGCCATAGTGTTTGTATTAAAGTGTTATAATGTTGTAAATGTTCCGTTGTTGTAAATTAATGTTTGGTATTTTCCATTGGGTTTAGAAAATCCTGTGTCTTCACCATCTAAAATGTTGGGCACAAGTTCTGGATAGGTAATATGCTGTTCTTTTGGAATATATTTTGGTTTTAAATTGAGATGTCTTGGTTTTTCAAAACAAAATATACGTTTACCATCAAAGCCATTTTTACAGTCTTTGCTAGGCTTATTTAAACTAAAATCGAACAATCTAAACGTATAAAAATCATGTCCATAGCCATGACTACCATAGCCTTTAATGAGGTATTTTGTAGCCTCTATGTGGTGAATTTTTAAGTAATACGCATCTGCAAACATAAGAGCGTCTTGCACCTCCAGATCTTTACCTATAATTTGGGCTTCTAGAAGGCCCGAGTCGTGTGTGTATTGGTAAGCGGCATTATAGACATGCCAAGTACCTCCACTAAATTCGTCCCAAGATATAATGGTAAGTTTACCATCTGGCGAGGTGATCTGCTTAACGTGTTTGTTAAAGGATTCTAAATTTAGATTTGAAATGGGTTTGGATTTTAAAGTATTTAATAAAGTGGCTTTAAACGTTGTTAAAAGCTGTGCTTTAACTTCGTAGTCATGCCTGTGGGTGTATATTTGATTATAAAGTGCCGTTAATTTATCATCTTTAGACGATTGCGCATGTAAGCTAAAGCCCAAGCACACCAATAAAAGGAGGTAGGTGCTGTGTTTTATTTTCTGGCGGATTTTCATGTATACAATACGTTTTAGATTTAAAATTTTAACGCTATGCTGCTTAGGAGCACTTAAGGTTTTGCATTTAATTTGAATATTGCAATTGACTCATTAAATAGTCATTTTTAGAATGGTTTAAATAAGGGATGCCTATTTCTAAGGTATAGCGTTTTGTGGTGTTATAGTTTTTAATGTAGGCGGCGTAATAGATGTGATGTTCTCTAGCGCCTATAAGCCTTATAGAGTCTAAACGGTTTTTTGTGATTTCAGGAAAGGCCATTGTTTTATATTCTGGAAATTTATGATTGAGTTTTTCGTAAAACACATCATAGTGTTTTTTTAATACGTGTAGGTTTAAAGTGTGGATAGATATAGTATCTTTTAGATGTAGTGTTGTTATCTTTACAGATTTGCGAGGGTGTATATGTACAGTAGTCCCAATTTTATAACTTATGTTTTGAGATGTTGCTGTATGAGGTGCTATAATACTAGTATAGGTTGTATTGTATACATCAATTTTTTGTGTCTTTAATATATCGTTATCCGTATTATGATATAATGTATCTGTTGCAGAACCAAAGCTGTTTTTTGGAGCCGTAACTGTTGTTTTTTTATTTGTATCTGTACATGATACAATTAGTGGTCCTAAAATGATTAACAAATACTTCATAAAATTAGCTTGAAAAAATATTATAATGAATATATACCGCCACGCAGCAATCCTTTCTAAGGCTTTGGTCCTTATTTTTATTAGGAGAGGCTAGTTCTAGAGACCTACCATCAATAGTTATGGTTGTATGAATTGCCATAATATTTAATTTTGTTATGGAATAAATTTTCCGTCTTTATAGCTCAATGTTTCGTATGCTCCTGTGGGTTTACTAAAACCCGTGAGCTCTCCTTCAAAAATGATGTCCTGGCGTAATGGGGACTTAATTAGTTTGTTTTTTTCATCGAAAATAGGGACAATAGTATCTGATTTATTAGACAGATATATAAATCGCTTTTCTTTATTGAAAGCATTTTTAGATTCACTAAGGTGTCCTTCATTACTATTAAATAATCTAAAAGAATACAGTTTACTTGACATACATTCTTCTTTTAAACTTTTCACTAAATAATCTTCATTAAGCTTAAATATTTTGAATGGGGCAAAATGTTCTAATTTATTTCCTAAATAATTTGTCGTATTGAAGTTCGTATCTAAAAATCCCACCTCTTTTGTAGCTCCATCAAAGACATAAACTGAATTGTAAAGATGATTACACCCATTATTAATGAGATCCCATGTGAGAACGCTTAATTTTTTATCCTTTGATGTTATAAGAGAAATTCTGTTATGTTGTGCTAAAGAATCTAAATGGGATAAATAGTCATTTGAGGACGTTAATACATCAATTAAATGGTTTTCGAATGCAATGATTAGACTATCATTATGCTCATAATTGCTGCGTATTCGTTCAAATTCATTATAGGTAGATATCAATTTTTTGGCTGTAATAGCATCTGGATTGTGTTGATTTTTTTTACAACCAAATACCGTCAAACTAACGAATAAAGCATATGTGACTAATTTTGTCATTCTGTAAAAATTTTAAATTCTTGTAGATACCTCCAACTGGCTAAAACACTAAGTACAACATCGTTTGTTGTTCTGTTTCTTGCAGTAACATTACAATTCGGGTAGCATTGGTTACGATCAAAAATATCTAGTCGTTTCGCCTTTTTTAGTGCTTTATAGCCTTTACCTTCACCGCCGTTGTAGTAAAAATAATTCCAATAGGCCAATTGGTCTTCTGTTGGCGCAGGAATCCCTAGGGTTTTTCTATGTCTGTTAAAGGTGTCTCTTCTGTGCGCTAATGTAGCGCCACAGGCCCATATTGCGGTTTCAATATTTTTAAAAACAGCAGAAACTGTTTGGTGACCCAACTCATTGGTTTCGTTTTTGGCATAAAACTCGGCACCTGTTTTAAAGTCTTTTGAAGAGTTGCCCTGATTGTAATCGTCTGGCAAATATTTTTTATACCTATAAAACTCACTTCCAAAGTCATCGGTTCCTATCACATCAAAACCATTAACAGGAATATCGTTTCTAACCGTACTTGGTGAGGTGTTTGTGAAATTAGAATCGGACGCCAGATATGCAGCACCTAAGCCTTCCATTAAAGCTACAGCCGCAAAATATGAGGGAATGAAATCATAGTTTTTAGCGACTTTAATAATGGTATCTTTAGCAAATTTTTCACGAGGTTCGTTCACATACCCTGCAAAGCCAAAGTTTTTCCAAGCTTGGTATTGTTCTTGAATTTCTGCTTTTCGTTCTAATTTAGACTTTACTTTTCCCATACCTGTATTTATAGTTAACGCATCACTTTCGAGGCCCAATTATTGTCATGGGGCACCTCTTTTACGCTTAGTTTTTTTGCCGAAAGAAACAGAAAGGTACGCATGGGTTTATTATCTTCGGCACTAAATTTTTCTTGAGAGCTAATGCAATACGCCCCTGTAAAGGCTACTTTTTTAAGGCTAGACATGCTGTCTCTTTTATATAGAACTATTTCGCCGTCTTTGGTGGCTGTATCAGAAACGGCCCAGTCGAAAAAGTCTACCTTAGTATTACTTTCAATTAAAATGCGCAAGGTACCTGCTTTTACAGAAGATGCCGGATTTCCATTGGCATCTCTATTTTTTTGAGTGTCGTATTCAAAGTCGATGATGTTAAATTCTACACCGTCTAGATTTAATTTTGCTAAAAATGACATAGTAAATAGTTTGTAATAGGTTGGTGTCTGTTGTGTAGTAAATGTTACAGGTTTTGCCACTTATTTTTAATAAAATAGAGGCCTAAACGTATAGAGATTTACCAGAAGACGGTATTGTACTTTTTTTATGCAAAGGCTAACTTACAATGCCAATGCGTTTATAATAAGGTACTTAGAGAGCGTGTATGAGTGATGTTATGATGTATATACTGTCGTATACACAAAAAAAAGAGGTGCTACTTATGAAGCACACCTCTTTTAAATCTATGGGGTTAAACTAATTATACCCACTCGTTAACGTGCTCACCATTTCCTACAGAAATCTCACGAGCTGAAATTGTAATTTTTTCAGTCATTGGATTTTTTCCTGTAGCGTCGAAATTCTCAACGTATTTTACAGCGTAAGCATCTGCGAAGTTTAATTCTTTAGACGTTGCTTCTGTATCTCTTTTTAAGAATACTATAGAACCAGAACGCATTTCGAAGTTGTTGAACATCCAATCTGATAAGCTTGTGTCTGATGTAGACTCAACCTCGATACTAATCATACCACCACGTGTTACAGAAGATGGACGCCCAGTAGCATCTGTTTCTTGGCTTAAACCGTAGTTACAGTTTAATACGTTGTACTCGTTTCCTGCTACTTTTAATTTTGCTTTAAAAGACATAA
>CAZLTR010000136.1:0-9813 GCA_964562415.1 uncultured Hyunsoonleella sp.
AACATAAACAAGGCAATGGTGCCCTGTTTACCAAAAAATATAATGCAACTGATCTTGTATATTATGAAGTATTTACGGATAGTAAGTTAGCAAGAAGAAGAGAAAGACAGTTGAAGAATTGGCATAGAAACTGGAAGTGGAATCTAATAAAACAATCCAATCCATATCTAAAGACATTAGAAATTAAATAAATTTAAAAGACCCTGAAAATGAATTCAGGGTTGATTAACAAGTTAATCAAATGCGACTCATACCAGCAATAGACATCATAGACGGTAAATGTGTACGCCTATCTAAAGGCGATTACAATACCAAAAAAGTATATAATGAAAACCCCTTAGAAATCGCTAAGCAATACGAAGCGCATGGCATAGAACACCTGCACTTAGTAGATTTAGATGGTGCTAAGGCAAGTCACATTGTAAATCATAAGGTGTTAGAAACCATAGCAACACAAACCAATTTAAAAATTGATTTTGGTGGAGGTTTAAAAACCGATGAAGATTTGCGCATAGCATTCGAGTCTGGAGCGGGACAAATTACAGGTGGCAGTATTGCTGTTAAAAAGCCAGAAGTCTTTAAAAGTTGGTTGTCTAAATTTGGAGCAGATAAAATTATCTTGGGAGCCGATGCCAATAATGAAAAAATAGCTATAAGTGGATGGTTAGAAGAATCTGATGAAGACTTAATCCCGTTTGTTAAAAATTACCTTAAGGAAGGCGTCTCTTATGTGATATGTACAGACATAGCCAAAGATGGCATGCTACAAGGGCCATCTTTCGATTTGTACAAGAAAATGTTAGAAGAATTAGAGGGCGTAAAGTTGATCGCCTCTGGTGGAATTTCTAAATTTGAAGAGTTACCAAAACTTGCCGAATTGGGCTGTGAAGGTACGATTATTGGTAAAGCCATTTACGAGAATAAAATAAGTTTAAAGCAGCTTGAAGACTATATTCTCCAAAGTAATTAGACCTTAATATAAAGTATATAGAATGACATTCCGTTACGCCAGACATACAACGAATTTGAAACGCATAGAAGAATTCTATTGCAAATATGTCGGGCTAGAGAAGTTAGGAGGTTTTGAAAATCATAATGAATACGATGGTCTATTTTTAGGAAACAAAACCTCTAATTGGCACTTAGAATTTACAATGTCGAACGAAGCTCCTATGAGTACGTTCGATCCAGATGATATCCTTGTGTTTTATGTCACGTCTAAAGTTGAATTATCGCGCATAAAGGAACTATTGATAAAAGGCAAAATACCATTAGAAACGCCCAAAAATCCATATTGGTCAAAATATGGTATTATGATCGATGATCCTGATGGTTATAAAATTGTATTTTCTGTTAAAACACATGAATTGTGTTCTAAAGATAGTCTAACTCATTTAGTAACCCATAAAGGGTATGACAATTGGAATGCATTAATAGAATACGTTAAGAAGATTCCTTATGGTAGAAATTCAAACAGATTTGATTTTTCATTAGTGGTAAAAGAAAATAAGGGGACATGCAGTTCAAAACATGCCTTTTTAAAATCTATTGCCGAATTAAATGGTGTACAGGATGTAAAATTGATAATAGGAATTTATAAAATGAACTATTTAAACACCCCAAAAATAGGTAGTGCTATCAAAGATAAAGGGTTAGACTATATTCCTGAAGCGCATTGTTACCTTAAAATAAATAACAGACGTATAGATGTAACAAGTTGTTCTATTAATATCGGTAATTTAGAGTCTAGTATTTTAGAAGAAATAGAAATAGAACCGAGTCAAGTCGTAGATTTTAAGGGAGACTATCACAAGCACTACATAAAAGAATGGCGTATAAGAGAAAATATAGATATGAGCTTTAATGCCATTTGGAACTTAAGAGAACAATGCATTACAAATCTGTCTAACTAAAACAATAACTAAGAATTAAAAAAACAATAAATCACCAATGTTAACAAAACGAATCATACCTTGTTTAGACATTAAAAACGGTCGCACTGTAAAAGGTGTAAATTTTGTAGATCTTAGAGATGCAGGAGACCCTGTAGAATTGGCGAAACAATATGCTGAAGTGGGCGCAGATGAGCTCGTCTTTTTAGATATAGCAGCCACTTTAGAAAATAGAGGCACCACATTAGATATGGTACTTCGCGTAGCAGAACAGATTAATATCCCATTTACTGTAGGCGGTGGTATATCTAGTGTAGAACATGTCGATAAATTATTGCAATGTGGTGCAGATAAAGTTTCTGTAAACTCATCGGCTGTAAAGCGTCCAGAATTAGTCAATGAATTGGCGGATAAATTTGGGAGTCAATGTGTTGTTGTAGCTATAGATGCGAAACAAATAGATGGGCAATGGAAGGTGCATTTGGCAGGCGGAAGTATTCCAACAGATATCGATTTATTTGAATGGGCAAAGGACGTAGAGCAACGTGGTGCTGGAGAGATACTATTTACATCAATGGATCACGATGGTACAAAAAATGGTTTTGCTAATGCAGCACTTGCAAAACTTTCAGAAACGCTTAATATTCCTATTATTGCATCTGGAGGTGCTGGAAATGTTCAGCATTTTATAGATACCTTTGTAGAAGGAAAAGCAGATGCAGCATTAGCTGCTAGTGTTTTTCATTTTGGTGAAATTCCTGTGCCAGAATTAAAAAAAGAATTAAAAGCGAACAATATAGAAATACGACTTTAGTCGCTCAACTGAATAGTATATTCAGTCTAAAAAGTAATATAAAATGACTATAAAATACGACGATAAAGGCTTAGTGCCAGCAATAATTCAAGACGCTACAACAAAGCAGGTGCTAATGTTAGGCTATATGAATGAAGAAGCCTACCAAAAAACCTTAGAAACTAAAAAAGTAACCTTTTTTAGCAGAAGTAAACAGCGTTTATGGACTAAAGGTGAAGAAAGTGGTAATTTTTTAAACTTAGTGAGTATTAAAAACGATTGTGATAAAGATACGCTTTTAGTTCAGGCAAATCCAGTAGGTCCAACCTGTCATACAGGAACAGATACCTGCTGGCATGAAGAAAATGTTTCTAACTTTGGTTTCTTTTCAACTTTAGAAAATGTGATTAAAGAACGTGTCGCAAATAAAGACACTCAAAAATCGTACGTTGCCAGTTTATTTTCTAAAGGCATAAATAAAGTTGCCCAAAAGGTAGGAGAAGAAGCAGTAGAAACGGTTATAGAAGCGATGGACTCTAACGATGAATTGTTTTTATACGAATCGGCAGACTTGTTATTTCATTATTTAATGCTGCTTCAAGCCAAAGGATTTACACTTAAAGATATAGAAGCAGAGCTAAAGGGGCGTCATAAATAATCTATTTAGGAATTCTCTTCGTATATTAGTAGGCATTATTCTTGTTTTTTTAACAAGTTTAACTTAAACCCCAAAATAATGACTACTTATACACGTGTATTTAGCAATTTACTAGTATTAGTTTGCACTTCTATTAGTATGTGTGCTTGTTTTAATGATTCTGAAGATACCGTTGCCCCAGAGTTACCTGTGGTGAACGAAAATCTAAACCTGACCGATCCTAACAATCCGAATCCTTTTTCTGGTGTTATGGAACCTACGACCTCTGTACCCTATAGTACTATAAGTACGAGGCGTTACGTTATTGAATTGGAACGCTGGGAGATTGCTAACGATCGTAAAAATCCAGTAGAAACGACAGACAACCTTCAAAAAGCCATAGACTGGGCTGTAGATGAAGGCTATGGCCAAATTTACCTTCCGGAAGGACACTATTTAATTGGCAAATATGGAAATGATATTTACCAAGCAGGTATCGAATTGCATAGTGATATGGCCTTGTTACTAGATAAAAATGCCATTATAGAAATGGCCCCTAACGATAAATGGAATTATTGTGCTATTGCCATTCGACGCCAAATCAATGTAGTGGTATCTGGCGGTACTATTTTAGGCGATAGAGATAATCATGACTATGTACCAAGATCAGATGGGGCTACGGCTCATGATGAAGGTCATCTTATTTGTATTGAAAATGAAAGTACCAATATAACCGTTGTAAATGTTACATTAGGTAAAGCAAATGGCGATGGAATTTTAATTGTAGGTAGTGGTCGTGAAAGCGACACACAAAACCTTAGAAATGTTACTATAAAACGCAATAATTTTTCAGACAATAGACGACAAGGTGTCTCTATAGTTGGAGGCGCAGATATTTTAATTGAAGATAATGAAATACACCACACCAGTGGAACGTCCCCTCAGTTTGGAGTGGATTTAGAAGGTGCAGGACGTATCAATGAAGATATTATTATAAGAGCAAATTATTTTCATCACAACAGAGGCGGCGATATTGTAAATACAGATGGTAAAAATATACTTGTAGAAAATAATATTTTACTACAAGGTAAAGATGGCGAATATCTTGATGGGCCACTCGTGTATTGGAAAAATGCCGATTGGACCGTGCGGAATAATGATATTACGATGATTTCTGTATCGGTTAATAATTGGAATGGCATTATTATGTATTCTAATGACAATCCTAAAACAAACCCTGCAACCTCTTATATTTATGAAAATACATGTAATAATTGTGGGTTTTATATGTACAAAGGTGCAGACTTAGAAGTAAGGGATAATACATTAAAGAACGGACATCTTGCTTTTCAGGAAATGGACAACCTCATATTAGAAAACAATACAGTTACTCACTCTAATACATGTTGGGCATACCGCTTTTTAAAAGTTAAAGGCCAAGCTTCGGGCAATACCTATAATGGAGACGCTTTTGATATTCCTCTGCAAGCTAATACCGCTTGGGACGGTTGTTGGATTAACTAAACCAATTTTTTTGTTAGTATAGAAAATAGAAGTAATAGTAGCTAAATGCGCTAAAGGTTATCGTTAATGTCAATTTCACCTAATTAGAACCGCTTAAATTTAAAAAAAAAATCCCAAAACTTGATTTCAGGTTTTGGGATTCTTTTTTACAGTAGTTTAAGTATTTTGCGTAATTTTAATACCACAAATCCCGAACTTCTTCTTTCAGTATCGAAATTGCAGTATCACTAGGGGAGTGGCGTTCCATCATTTCTGTTAAAACCACTTCTCGAAGCTTATCTGCTGTATCCGTTTTTTCAGAAAGGCTTGCTTTTCTAATCAATTGTATTGTAGCACTTTTAGCAGTACTTATCACATTCCAAGCCTTTTCACTCACATAGATTTGTTGTGTTAAATTATGTTCCATTTCTTGCTGAATGCTTTGTATAAGCAAATTTTCATAAGCGTCTTTGCTAGTTGATGTGGGTTTTACACGTAGTAATAATTTATTAGGAGAAATACGTTCTAAAAGTAATGTAAGTCTTTCGTAAGCTTGCAGCCGTAATGGTAAAGCTTCGGTCTGTAAATCTTTTTTTAAGAGAAAGCGTCTGCGACCATCTTCATTTTTTGTATGTGTTTTAAAAAAATAATAGGCAATTGTTCCTGTAACAACGGTTGGTAACGTAAATAAAAATAGGTCTACGATTCTACTGGCATCCATATAAGTTTAAGCTTAAGTATTAGTGATTGGGTTGTATTTTTACTTTTCTTCCTCCCAAATATAAACATTCTTTAAGTGTTTTCATGTCTTTAAACGGCACAGGTGTTTTTTCGTATTTATAGGCTTTACCTAATCCTGTGGTTAGGGTGTGATCATCTACGTTTATTTCAATATCGTTGATTTCAAATTGACAAGGATGTTCGTAACCAGCAGCATGAGTAATCTCTACAAGTTCTTTCTTAAAAGATTTAAAATATTGAGCCAAACGCACCGATTTTAAGGTGGGGTCTATACCTTTTTGAAGCCATTTATTTTGCGTCGCAATTCCAGTAGGACAACTATTATTATGGCAAACTTTAGCTTGTATACAACCTATGCTTAACATGGCTTCTCGCGCTACATTAATACAGTCTACACCCATAGCAAAGGCCATGGCTGCTTTGGCGGGAAACCCTAATTTACCACTGCCAATAAACACGATACGTTCTGTTAAGTTTTTAGTTTGGAACAGTTTGTAAATATCACTAAAACCATGTGCCCAAGGTAAAGACACATGATCGGCAAAACTAGGAGGTGCCGCACCAGTACCACCTTCACCACCATCAATGGTAATAAAATCGGGACCTTTTCCTGTAGCTAACATAATATCTGCGAGTTCTTCCCATTGGTCTAATTTGCCAATAGCTGCTTTAATACCAACAGGCAAACCTGTTTCTGTAGCGATGGCTTCTATAAATTCTAACAATTCGGGAACATTAGAAAATGCTTTATGTGTAGGCGGGGATAGCACATCCTTACCAATTTCGACACCTCTAATTTTAGCGATCTCTTTAGATATTTTTTTTCCAGGTAATACACCGCCTTTTCCAGGTTTAGCCCCTTGAGATAGTTTAATTTCAATAGCACGAACAAAAGGATTATCCGTTATTAGTTTTACCATTTTTTCCATAGAAAAGTTACCATCTTCGGTGCGTACACCAAAATAACCAGTCCCAAAGTGAAATACAACATCTCCACCATGACTGTGGTATGGTGATAAACCACCTTCACCTGTGTTGTGGTACGCATCTGCCATGGCAATGCCTTTGTTTAAAGACGCAATCGCTGGTGCCGATAATGAGCCATAACTCATTGCAGAAACATTAATGACAGAAGCAGGGCGGTAAGGTCGCTTGCGTTTGTTGTAAGCTCCAATGACTTTAGCACATGGTAAAAACGTTTTATCGATGCTATGCGGATTTTGCGCTTCAATTCTAAAAGGCATCATCGCATTGTTAATGAAGATATGTTGGTGAGCATAAACATCTCTATCGGTGCCAAAACCCTCATAGTTATTTTCTTTTTTTGAAGAGGCATAAACCCAACCGCGTTCTATACGGTTAAAGGGTAATTCTTCCCTGTTATTAGCCACGAAATATTGGCGCATTTCAGGACCTATACTTTCCAAGAGATAGCGTAAATGACCTACTAGAGGGAAGTTATGAATTATGGTATGTTTTTTTTGTAAAATATCGCGAAGTGCAATTGTAGCAAAAATGATTAAAATCCAACCCCACCAAGGGATCATAGTCAAAAAAAATAAGAGGTTATTCATTCTAAATGTTTAAAAATATCGCTAAAGATATTTAAAAAATATGAAACCCTAATTGTTTATAATTATTAATAATTCTGGTATAATAAGAAGGGAATAATGGTTAATTTCACATGTTGAAAACATGCATGCTTTGGAAAAATATTTAAGTCAGTTAAACAGTGCTCAATTAGAACCCACAATTCAAATCGATGGGCCCATGATTGTCATCGCAGGAGCGGGTTCTGGGAAAACCCGTGTGCTTACATACCGTATCGCTAATATGATGAGTAAAGGTATAGATCCCTTTAATATCTTGTCACTAACATTTACCAATAAGGCAGCTCGCGAAATGAAAGAGCGTATTGCAGCCATTGTAGGGGCTAGCGAAGCTAAGAATTTATGGATGGGGACTTTCCACTCTATATTTGCCAAAATATTGCGTATTGAAGCAGATCGCTTAGGGTATCCAAGCAATTTTACAATTTACGATGCGCAAGACTCCTCACGTTTAATCGCCTCTATAATTAAAGAGATGAAATTAGACAAGGACATTTATAAATACAAACAAATTCGATCTAGAATTTCGTCGTATAAGAATAGTTTAATTACTGTTCGTGCTTATTTTCAAAACCCAGAATTAATGGAAGCGGATAAAATGGCAAGGCGCCCTAGAATGGGAGATATTTATAAGGAGTATGTTGACCGTTGTTTTAAATCTGGAGCAATGGATTTTGATGATTTGTTACTAAAAACAAATGAATTGCTAACGCGTTTTCCCGAGGTTTTAGCCAAATATCAAAACCGCTTTAAATACATCTTAGTAGATGAGTATCAAGATACGAACCATTCGCAATACTTAATTGTTCGTGCATTATCAGATAAATTTCAAAATATTTGTGTAGTAGGAGATGACGCTCAAAGTATTTATGCATTTAGGGGGGCTAATATTAATAACATTCTTAATTTTCAAAAAGATTACGATGATGTTAAAGAGTTTCGCCTAGAACAAAATTACAGATCTACTAAAAATATTGTAAATGCGGCTAATTCTATCATCGATAAAAATGAAACCAAGTTAGAGAAAGTTGTTTGGACAGCAAATGATGAAGGAGGGAAAATAAAAGTAAACCGTTCTCTTACCGACGGGGATGAAGGGCGTTATGTAGCGAGTACCATTTTCGAAACCAAAATGCAAGAGCAATTACCTAATAGTGATTTTGCTGTATTGTATAGAACTAATGCACAATCTCGTGCTATAGAAGATGCGCTGCGAAAACGAGGCATTAATTATAAAATTTATGGAGGCTTATCGTTTTACCAACGCAAAGAAATTAAAGACATCTTATCCTATTTACGTTTAGTGATTAATCCTGCCGATGAAGAAGCTTTAAAACGTGTTATTAACTTTCCTCCTCGTGGCATCGGTCAAACTACAGTAGACCGTCTCACTGTTGCTGCTAATGGCTATAAGCGCAGCATTTTTGAGGTGATTAAAAATTTGGATAAAACAGATATTAAAATAAATTCTGGTACTAAAGGGAAGTTAGAAAATTTTGCGACGCTTATTGAAAGTTTCCAAGTACTAAATCAAACTGCAGATGTGTTTGAATTGGCCGAACATGTAACACGTAAAACAGGTTTAATTAAAGAATTTAATAAAGATGCCACTCCTGAAGGTGTTGCTAAGATGGAAAACATTGAGGAATTACTCAATGGTATGAAGGACTTTGTAGAAGGGCAAAAAGAATTGGCAGATGCCACAGGGTCTTTAACCGAGTTTCTTGAGGATGTTGCATTGGCCACCGATTTAGATAGTGATAAAGGCGATAACGATCATGTGGCCTTAATGACGATTCACTTGGCAAAAGGTTTAGAGTTTCCACATGTGTTTATTGTAGGTTTAGAAGAAGATTTGTTTCCAAGTGCTATGAGTATGAACACGAGAAGCGAATTAGAAGAAGAGCGTCGTTTGTTTTATGTAGCCCTTACCAGGGCAGAAAAACAAGCTTACTTAACCTATGCCTTATCGCGTTACCGTTGGGGAAAATTGGTAGACAGTGACCCTAGCCGTTTTATTGAAGAAATAGATGAGCAGTATTTAGACATTGTCACACCAATAGAAGAGCGTCGTTTTAACCCGATGTTAGATGCTAATATTTTTGGAGATGTACCCCCAAGTAAGCCCAGAACAGCCACATCTAACCCTAATAAAATACGTTTTAAACCTGCCAAAACCATTCAGCCTAAAAAAACAGGTGTGCGAAAAGAAGCAGAAAAATTTCAAGTCACAACACCTAAAAATTTAAAGCGTGTTTCAAATACACCAACCGAAAGTGCAACACAAAGTGATGCCAATTTATTTGATAGTAAATTAGCCGTAGGTAACATTGTAAAGCATATGCGTTTTGGTAATGGAGAAGTGGTAAAAATAGACGGTAAAGGCGCCGATATAAAAGCAGAGATTAAATTTGAAACTGTAGGTGTTAAAAAGCTTTTGCTACGTTTTGCAAAGCTAGAGGTTGTAGGCTAATGTAATACAGGAACTTATTGCGAAGCAATACCACACCCCAAGTATAGGATGTAAAAACAACCATATATAACTTTTAAAACTTCTATAAAGATACTGGACTCATCTTGATTTTTTCTATTTCCTAAAAAATGGCTGAAATTCACCCATATTTCGTTACTTTTTTT
>CAZLTR010000137.1:0-272 GCA_964562415.1 uncultured Hyunsoonleella sp.
TCAATGTGCTGCGGTATGCCCTGTAGATTGTTGCGTGCCAGATGAGGATCACGTAGAAACAGAAGAAGAGTTGTTGGCGAAACAGAGTTTCATGCATCCAGAAGATTAAGTAAAATCTACAACTATATATAAAACTTCTAAATAATATTATTTAGAAGTTTTTTTATATGAAAAAAGGACATAAACGCATCTTTGTGTTTACTTGTAGTTTTGCAAAATAAGCCATTACAAGCATGTAACCCAATTAGCTAGGGTTGCACTATGGCTTTGAA
>CAZLTR010000137.1:282-5693 GCA_964562415.1 uncultured Hyunsoonleella sp.
TTCAGCCATTTTTTAGGAAATAGAAAACCTCAAGATGAGTTCTAAGTTAAAGACTTTTAAGTGTGCGGGTTAAATACGTTATTATCGGTAATTTAAAGAACTAAAACATAGTTTAAATCAATGTCTATTAAAAATTATTTCATTTTATTATTTATTAGCTTAAGCTCATTAAAACACTATTCGCAGACGGTCGAAATTCTAAAATATGATTTAGGTAAGTGTACTATAGAATTTACTAATGGAAAGTCGTTAGATGCTTATGTACTTAGGTTTGATGTCATTGGGGCATCGGGGAAAGATAAAATAAAGGTGTATAAAGATAAAGCAAATAAGATTCACGAAAAAATACCGATTTCAGATATTGATAAGATGATTTTATACCCAAGTGAAAGTGAGCTTGATGCTTACAAAAAATACCTTGATAATAATCCCGATTTAACTTACAATAAAGACGTATTAGAGTTTAATTTAAAGGTGCTTTACAGTCCAAAAAGGCGAATTCCTAGAATATGCCAAGAGGTTTTCATTGGTGATAATATAGAATTTTATAGATACGATGCTGTTAATCCAGAAGGAGGTCCCGTTAGACAGATTTTTATAACAAAACCTAAAGACAACACTTTTATACACCATTTTTTGAATAGTAATCGTAAAACTAAAAATTTGAAGCAGTTATCTATGTATTTTAAGGATTGTGAAGCCTTTGAGAAAGTAGCTAACGAAAAGAAGGCACACAAGATATATAAAATGGAATATTTTTATAAATTAATAGATGAAAACTGTAATTAGTTTGTATCTCAAATTAAGAGATCACTACCGTTATTTTTTATAGTTTAGTTATTCATAAAGTCTTTCATTTCTTGCGTAGGTTCTAAAATCTCTGCATTATCCCAAATCGTTTTTTCGTATTTACTAAGAATTCTAACAGGAATTTTTTTAGCTTGTTGTACCCTTTTAAAATCAATGATTGTAAGTTTGTCATGAGCTGTAATTAACAACTCTTCTTTAATAAGGTCTTGACCTTCTATCTTAAAATCAAAGCTTATTTTGCTACGCTTATTGCTGTTCTCTATAAATTTAAGTGGTCTATTTACATAAAAATAACTTCCAGTTATGTGCTTTATATACTGTGGGTGGTATGTTCTACTGCTATCTTTTTTAAATAATATGGTGCCTTCACTTACATTGGCAATGTATTTGACGCCTAATAAGAATTTTAAATTAACTTTTTGGCCATATCTATCGTTATAGTATTTATAATCTATTTGGGTAATGGCATACATTTCATCTGCAATAAGAAGTCTGCCCGTATATTTGGCTTTCGATTTTTTAGGGATAAAAGTAATGCTATAAGTAAGTTTGTCGTTATTGTAGCCTACACCATCAAAAAAATATTCATAGAGCTCTGTGTCTAGAATCTCATCTAAAAATGATGCTTTAAAGAAATACGCCCTATTAAGCAAAGCTTTCGTTTCAGAGTTTAAACCAGAAACATTGTATTTGTTATCGTAAGCTTCTTTGAGTTCTTCGTCATTTAGGGCGAGAGAATCTTCTAATTTAAAGACACCAGATTTAAGTTTGTATGTTTTAGTGGTGTCAAGATATTTTAAAATTATATTTTGAGTTTTTTCCTGTATGTTTTCAATTGAGAAATCGTTTTTAGAATTTAAAAGTTCAGTCGCTTTTTCAACTTCAATTTTTATACTGTCTTTGTGTAAGGTGTATACTTTACCTTTAAGATCGGCAAATTGTACCATATTACTGGTTCTTATTTTATTGGCCAAAGCATCTAGACTTGTATTAACGTCTTTTAATTGTTTACGCTTCACATCAGAAGCTTTATCAATTTCAAATTCTAAATTTTTAAAATCAATATGGTCTGTAGTACGGTAAAATACATTGTATTTGTTTAAGTTATAATTGTAGTTATCATAGCGCATAGATTTAACTTTAGCTATGATCGTGTTGGCATCGAGCGCTTTATTACTAATAAAGACTTCATTGAGTTGATTGATAGATTCGCTTAATACAATTTCGTAATTTAGGTCTTTAATTTGTTGTATAGAAAGCACCTTGTTTTCGTATCCCATGCAGGATACAGTCACCGTTTTAAGACTGTCTGCGGCATCTATTGTAAAAAAGCCTTCATCATTAGATATTGTCCCCGCGTTTTTACCCGTTTGAATGTTTGCATACGGAATCACGTCTTCGGTGTTTTTATCAATAACTTTAGCTGTAATAGTTTGCGCTAATACAGTAGCACCAAAAAGAAAAAAAATAAAAGTAAATATATACTTCATAGATTTTATGCTAACTCATTTCAAAACGTAAAGGCGCTTGTATTACAATTTTAAAGTACTTTAAAAATAATTGCGATTCGCGCTATTTGTTTATAAGCAATATCCTTTTATGCTAAAAGGTATAATTGCTCTTATACAAATATAAGGTTTTGGTGGGAATGGCTTTTTCTTAAGTCGTATTAGTTTTTATATTTTTAGTAGAAATGAATTGTTGCTAGTGTTTGCCTAATATATATCGTTTTTAAAATTGCAAGAACGTATTTGTAGGTAGATCTAATGTTTTTATTTACACCATATATAAAGAGGTCGTGTAAAATTACACGACCTCTTTTAAAGCATAGTTTTTAAGCTAGTTTATTGCTTTTTAAGCTAGTTATTTAAGTATTAACTTCGTGTGGTACGTATTTTGAAATTCGTCTGTAACCGCTATAAGATATAGGCCTGATGTAAATGTATTTCCTTTTCTTAATTCTAAATGCGAATTGGTAACAGCTTTGTTATAAATAACTTTCCCTAGTAGGTCTGTTATCATAACTTGGGCGTTAGCAATACCATTTAGTTTCAAGCTAAAGCGGTCTGTAGCTGGATTAGGAAATACGTTTATAGCCTTTTGTACGGCCTCTGTTTTAGCTATTGTTGATTGAGACTTGTTTGAATTTCTAGGAAAAGACGCATCTAAAGTAAAGTCTGCAGCACTAGTATTACCAAAACCTTCTACTTTGTAAGACACCTCGAAAAGCGTACCGATGGTACTTATTTTTGTATGTTTAATCATTTCTTGGATATGCCTAGACGTTGTAAGTGTACGTTTGCTATTCTTTGCTACAGATTTGTTACGCACACATTTAATTTGAGTAAAGTTGTCATTATTATTGTAAACCGAAGGTGCTCCAAAAACATCTTTATACCATACCTCGTAAGTACCACCATCTATAATATAGGTCTCACCTGTATTGGTCATCCCAGAAGTAGGATTAGATTTCTTATTGTAACCTTGTACGATATACCATTCTACGGTACTGTCTACGGCTCCAGTCGCTTTTTGCGACCAGCCGTAACCACCATGAAATGTATTGCCGTCCATTTTTGAAAGGCTAATGTCATAACTAATATTATCATTTACGCTGGGCGATTTTCTTTTAGATTCTCTAATTAAAATATTGCCATTACGACTTAAGCTGGACCATGTGCCATCGACTTCCTTAGCCTTGCCATTTTGATATACTGTAGCACAGCCATTTTCTCCAGGTGTTTGATAGAGTTCGAAAACATTACCTCTGGTTGTAGACCAAGACTCTCGATTACAGGCACCTCCAAGTTTTTTGCGTTGTGCAAATGTATGTAGGGATAATAAGGTTATGACTAAGCATAATACATTAATTCGTTGTGTTGTGTTTGGTTTTAAAAATCTCATTAGTTTTTTGTTTAGTGGTTAAATGCAACACATTTACTTTAATGAACTCATCTCGACGTTTTGTTTTAACCGAAAATGAGTTGAAATTTAACCAGATGAGGCACTTTTTGAAGCTCATAGCAGCGCTACGGACAAAAAAAGTAACGAAATATGGGGGGATTTCAGTCATTTTTTAGGAAATAGAAAAAGTAACGATGAGTTCAATAAGTCATAGTATAGTGTTGCGTTATAAGTGTAGATTTCTATTTTTAATATAGAACTCCAAATAATTTCACTTTTTGGTTAGAAAAGCAGTTTTTTTTTATCCTCATTTTTAGCAAAGCTTACTTTTTAAAATGCTGAGGATATACATTTTTTAATTTAGAATGTTACATAGGCATAAAGGATTAAGGATTCATAAATACATCTAGTTTTAGATTTTAGTCATAGGTAATTGTTTAAGGTCTAGTATTATTTTGGTAGTATATGTCTTACAATTTTACAGGTTTAATTGATAGATTTATACTACAAATAATTCAATTTGTATTAATTTTAGGTCAAATCCATATTGTGAATTATGATGCATAACAAGGTTTCATTTGTAAAAAGCGGTTCATTTTTACAAGAGATGTTAAAAAGTAAGCACTAAGGTTGTAAGTGTTGTAAATTATTATGGTGGGACTTCTTTTTATTCGTGATTTAAAAATCATAGAATTTGGGTCTAAAAAAGAAGAAGTGGTGTTTGTTTTTAGGGCGGTATTTAAAAAAAGGAGCTGTCTTTATGTAGAATAGTCTAATAATTTTAGGTTTTAATAGCCTTTATAAACTGTTTTTAAGAGTGAAAGTAAATTTGAGCTTAAATTTGAAGACTAATCTTCTGGTTAAGTGTTTTAAAAATTGCAATTCTTTTATTATTAGTTACATTTGCACTTTAAAAAAAATGTGTGTTTCAGCTACTGTTTAGAAATTTGAAATCGCACGGTATAGTTTAACTTTAAATAGTCTGTTCTTAATTAAAGTAAGGACAATTGTAAATATGAAAGCAGGTATTGTAGGATTACCAAATGTTGGAAAGTCAACTTTATTTAATTGTTTGTCTAATGCAAAAGCCCAAAGTGCAAATTTTCCGTTTTGTACTATAGAACCTAATATTGGAGTTGTAAATGTACCAGACCCAAGATTGGAAAAATTAGAAGAATTGGTAAATCCAGAACGTGTATTACCAGCAACTGTAGAGATTGTTGATATTGCTGGTTTGGTAAAAGGCGCTAGTAAAGGTGAAGGTTTAGGAAATCAGTTTTTAGCAAACATAAGAGAGACCGATGCTATTTTACATGTATTACGCTGTTTTGATAATGATAATATTGTTCATGTAGATGGCAATGTAAATCCAATTAGAGATAAGGAAACTATCGATATGGAATTGCAGTTAAAAGATTTAGAAACTGCGGAGAAGAAATTAGATAAAGTAAAGCGTGCGGCAAGAACAGGAAATAAAGAGGCGCAACAGGAAGAAGCCGTATTGCAAAAAATAAAAGATAGTTTAGAAGCAGGTGTTTCTGTAAGGGCTTTAGACTTTAGTGAAGAGGATTACGCCGATTTTGTAAAACCCTCGCAGTTCATAACCGATAAGCCTGTAATGTATGTATGTAATGTAGACGAAGGGGCAGCAGTTGATGGGAATGCTTATGTAGAACAGGTTAAAGTAGCAGTTAAAG
>CAZLTR010000137.1:5703-9801 GCA_964562415.1 uncultured Hyunsoonleella sp.
GTTTTGGTGCTAGCTGTTGGTACGGAAGCAGATATTAATGAGTTAGATGATTATGAAGAACGTCAACTATTTTTACAAGATATAGGATTAGAAGAGCCAGGAGCTGCAAAATTAATACGTGGAGCCTACAACTTATTAAATCAGCAAACGTATTTTACAGCAGGAGAAAAAGAAGTACGCGCTTGGACAATCGATATTGGTGCAACTGCACCTCAAGCCGCAGGTGTTATTCATACTGATTTTGAAAAAGGTTTTATTAGAGCAGAGGTGATCGCTTACGATGATTATGTGAGTTATGGAAGCGAAACTAAAGTTAAAGAAGCAGGGAAAATGCGAGTAGAAGGTAAAAACTATATTGTTAAAGACGGTGATGTTATGCACTTTCTTTTTAATGTTTAAAAAGTTTTTGAGCTCCACTTAAGTTTTTGATTATATTTGCGTTATCAATTTAAGATCAATTAATTTAGGGATGTCTTTAATAGTATTGGAAACTGAAATTTTTTCAGATATCGAAACTTGTTTCGATATGGCGCGGAATATAGACATCCATAAGGAATCTTTAAAGCATACCCATGAAATTCCTATTTCAGGAAAAACTACAGGTCTTATAGAATTGGGAGAATGGGTAAGTTGGGAAGCCAAACATTTAGGGTTTGTACAACATTTAACTTCCAAGGTTACCGAATTTGAAAAGCCTTTTTATTTTGTAGATACTATGGTATTTGGAGCCTTTAAATCTTTTCGTCATGAACATCTTTTTAAAGAGGTAGGCGCTAAAACCATAATGACAGATAAATTTTATTTTGAGACGCCTTATGGCGTTTTAGGGGAGTTTGTTAATTGGGTGTATTTGAAAAAATACATGAAAGATTTATTGAAAACCCGAAACAAGATCTTAAAACAAAAAGCAGAAAAGGCAACTAAATCATTAGAACCGGTATTTTAGAGATAAACCTTGATACGACTCACCAATAAAGTTTAAACTATTTATAGGGGTTAGGGATAAAGATTTATTCCTTTTTTTGTGAAGTTCTGGGACAAAATATCCTACACTTGCACCTATGACGTATCCTAACAATACGTCTGTTAAGAAGTGCTGACCCGCCTCAATTCGCAATGCCCCCACAGCTGCAGGAAGCGTTATTGCGCCAGCCCATATGTAAGGGAGTCCTGGTGAGTTAGGGTTAAAGTCTTGATATACTTTTGCAACAAAAAAAGTAGCTGTTGCGGTGACAGAAGTGTGTCCTGAGAAAAAAGAGCGTTGTCCGCTAGCATTTAGTCTTCTATCTAAACTTTCATTGGTGTTATACACATATGGTCTGCTCTTATCCACCAAGCCGGCAGTTAAAGTATATAAAGCACCTGTAGTTGCCATACTTTCTAAAAATAAACCAAAGATTTGTCCTCCATTATCATTCACGTCATCTTCAAAAAATAAAGCTAAAGGTGCTGTAAAAGATAAGTAAAAAGGGATATCACTAATAGTACTGGCTGTTTGCGAAGCGTTTCCAGCTGCCCATCGGTCTATAGCATTAATATTTCCTCTGTTTGCTACAACAGTTTGTAGTTCATTTTCGGTGAGTCCGTCTTTGTTTAAAATAAAATAGAAGCCTAAAGCATTAGCAGCCAAAGCAGTGCCTGTCCATAGACCATCTCTTTTCCATTGCCATTCATAGGGGGATGTTTCGTTTTGAGAAGTTATTAAATTGAAAGAAAATATAAATACTATTAAGTATATTGAAAGTTTCATGTTTTTTCTTTTAAAAGTAGGAATAGACTTTGGTTTGGATTTGTGCATATGGTATCAATCTTAATGCAAACGCTTTTTAAGAGAATAAGCAGTTGAACATCGTAATTTTTACTTTTTTGTTTCTGCAACTGTTTTCCAACCCTTTATTTTCGCCTTATGAAAACAACAAAACGATTTTGGATAGGAGTTGTCATAGGCATATTAGGTGTTGTATTATTTTCTTCTAAAGCTGTTATGGTTAAATTAGCTTATAACTATGGTATAGACCCTATAAGTGTTTTGCTGTTACGTATGCTGTTTGCCTTTCCTTTTTATGTCGTGATACTTTATGTAGATTCTAAAAAGCGCACTACGAAACCTGTTGGCGTAAAGGCTTATTTATGGCTTGTTTTTTTTGGATTTGTAGGGTACTATTTAGCAAGTTATTTCGATTTTGTAGGCTTAGGATATATAAAGGCGAGTTTAGAGCGTATTATTTTGTTTTTATATCCAACCATGGTATTGGTTCTTAATAAATTTTTTTTAAAACAACCCATAACCAAAGTACAGGCGCTAGCTATTGCTTTAACTTATTGTGGAGTTGTCTTAGCGTTTTGGGATGAACTACAAATAACAGGGAAAGCTTCTCTTGTAGGTGGGGCTTTTATTGTGTTAAGTGCATTAACGTATGCGTCTTATTTGGTAGGAAGTGGATGGCTAATCCCAAAGTTTGGGGTGTTGCGATTTACGGCTTATGCAATGCTAATATCTTGTGTTTGTGTCTTTGTACACTATAGTTTTATGACGACTGAAGATCTTTTTGGTTTTCCTTGGCAGGTATATGTTTTAGGAGTGTTTATAGCTGTTTTTGCAACTGTAATACCTTCATTTTTGGTGTCGGCATCTATCCAAATGATAAGCTCGTCTAATTTTGCTATTGTAGCAGGAGTAGGGCCTATTTCTACGATTATATTGGCCTCTATTTTTTTAGGAGAAAGCTTAACGCTTTTACAGTTTTTTGGTGCACTGGTAGTCATTATAGGTATACTTATAGTGTCTTTAAATACAAAGAAAAAGGTATAGTACTACTGGGCTACAGTGTTCTTAACAATAATACAATTGCATTGTTAATTACTTTGTAACACTGCTGTTTTATTTTTTAAAGGGTTGTGCTATATTAGCATACTAGCATTTAAAATCAACACTTTCTTATGGCAGAGCAAACCAAATATACCGAGGATAATATACGTTCGTTAGATTGGAAAGAGCATATTCGTATGCGGCCAGGAATGTACATTGGAAAGCTTGGTGATGGCTCGTCTCCAGACGATGGAATTTATATTCTCTTAAAAGAGGTTTTAGATAACTCCATAGACGAATTTGTCATGGGCGCAGGAAAAACTATAGATATTTCTATTCAAGGGACTAAAGTTATCGTTAGAGACTATGGCCGTGGAATTCCATTAGGAAAAGTAGTTGATGTGGTGTCCAAGATGAATACAGGTGGAAAGTACGATTCTAAGGCTTTTAAAAAATCTGTGGGACTAAATGGTGTAGGTACTAAAGCGGTTAATGCACTTTCTAATTACTTTAGAGTAGAATCTACCCGAGATGGAAAATCTGCATCGGCAGAATTTGCGCAGGGTAATCTTACCAACCAAGAGCTTTTAGAAGATACTTCCAGGCGAAAAGGGACAAAGGTTTCATTTATACCCGATGAAACGATATTTAAAAACTATAAATTTAGAAATGAATACATCATAAAGATGTTAAAAAACTATGTGTACCTCAATCCTGGGTTAACCATAGTTTTTAATGGCGAGAAATATTATAGTGAAAATGGTTTAAAAGATTTACTGGCAGAGAAAATTAGTGAAGCCGATTTATTATACCCTATTATCCATTTAAGAGGCGATGATATTGAAATTGCGTTAACCCACAGTAAAACGCAATACAGTGAAGAGTATAATAGTTTTGTAAACGGACAAAACACCACGCAGGGGGGGACACACTTAAATGCGTTTCGAGAAGCTATCGTAAAAACTATTCGCGAATTTTATGGTAAAACCTACGATGCTTCCGATGTACGCAAGTCTGTCGTTAGTGCCATTGCCATAAAAGTTATGGAACCTGTGTTTGAAAGTCAAACCAAAACAAAATTAGGTTCTACAGACATGGGGGGCAATTACCCTACTGTACGTACGTATATTAATGATTTTGTAAAAACGAATCTCGATAATTTTTTACATAAGAATACAGATACAGCCGAAAAAATTCAGCGTAAAATATTACAGGCCGAACGGGAACGTAAAGAATTGTCAGGCATTCGTAAATTGGCCAAAGATCGTGCTAAAAAAGCCAGTTTGCAC
>CAZLTR010000138.1:0-9789 GCA_964562415.1 uncultured Hyunsoonleella sp.
TGACCATACCCTGCAAAATGCTTGGCTACAGCACCTATATGAGTGCCTTTACCTAAACCTTCGTAATCCCCTTGTACGCCTTTTATAGCGCTTGTTACCATTTGAGTGGTTAAGTAGGTATCTTCACCAAAAGCTTCGCTCATACGTCCAAAACGTGGATCGCGAACAATATCTGCTTCAGGTGAATGACACATATGCATTCCTCTTAAGCGTGCTTCCTTACCAACAACATCCCATTGCCTCTGCACCAATTCTGGATTAAACGACGCTGCTGAAGCTATTGGACGTCCAAACTTAGTACAGCCTTCTGCATCAACACCATTATAGGACTCTGTTACAAATAACGCAGGAATTCCCCATTGGTTATGCTCTATGATATATTTTTGAAGTTCATTATTCAACTTAGCCGCTGCGACTGGATCGATATGCTCTCCTGGATTTTTAATCCCTGCAATACCCAGTTTTAATTTTTTCACAACTTTATCCGATAATTTTAAATTACCATTAGCATCTGGTTTTGCACCAATGTTAGCATGAAAAATACGCATTTGCGCAACTTTTTCTTCTATAGATAGCTTTGGTAATAATGCTTCAACGCGCTCTTCTATAGATAATGTTGCATCTTTATAGTCTTTTGCCGCCGCATTGTTTTTATCGCAAGAATGGAATAGTCCTACGACTGTGATTAAAACTAAAAATAATAATTTTTTCATTAGAGATATTTAAATGATTATTGAGTTAAGAACAAAAAATTATCCAAAAGTAAACTGTGCTTAGCCTGTTGCTCTATAGTAACAAAGATATCTGCTTTATCACTTACATTGGATAGATTAATTGTTATATTTTGAAATTGATCCTTAGGATCTAATTTTACAGATTTTGCTCCTAGTACCTTACCATTGAGGTCGTCTTGGGTAATTACAATTGAAAATGTACCTCCATTGCTTGCTGCCACACGTAATTGCATTTGAGTACTGTTCTTTAAATCTTTAACCTTGGGGTAATGTAAAAAGCTTTTAATAGCGACTGTTTTCATAGCAAAATCATTGCCAAACTCTACTTTTACAACACCCTTTTTTCTAAAAAAATCTTCCGCCTCTATTTTAGACTGTGTCGCACTGTAATTCGCTACACCTATGCCATCAACTCTTACGGTAGCAATTTCCCCATTACTTTTATAATGTATATAACTTATAAAACTGTCTCTAAAATAGCGATTTCCTGTCTGGCTTATGTCACAATACACAAAATAGGATTGGTCATGCCATTCGAAAAAAGAACCGTGTCTGCCTTGTTTAAAACCAGTTGGCCATGTAGGGCTGTCATAGCCCTTTGCAAAACTTTCAGCTTCTATGATACTCCCTT
Organism: uncultured Hyunsoonleella sp.; assembly: GCA_964562415.1. Lineage (GTDB taxonomy): Bacteria > Bacteroidota > Bacteroidia > Flavobacteriales > Flavobacteriaceae > Jejuia. The sequence goes on from CAZLTR010000138.1 coordinate 1,366, forward strand.
TGCATTCATAAGGTCCGTATAGCGTTTCTGCCATGGCATAAAAACAGCCCCAAGACAAGTAATATTTCCCATTGTATTTATGCACAAACGGCTTATCATCTGTAGGTTGCTTTGTGTTTTGTCCCTCTAAGTTATAGGGTCCCCTAGGGTTTTTAATTTCAATTTTTTTGGGTTGTTCTGCTAAACTTACCATATCATGGTTAAGCTTCGCAATGTAATAGTCCCAAACACCAAATACGATATAATGGTCTCCTTTATCTTCAAAAACAGCCATATCATATTCATGCGTAGGTGTTAAATTAGAAGACAACAAGGGCTTATTTAAAGCATCTTTCCATGGACCAACTGGAGTATTACCCACGGCTACCCCTGTTTGCGCATTCCCTTCAGAAAAATACCAATAGTACTTGCCGTTTCTATAAGCGGCGTCAGTAGCCCAACACCGTGTAAAGTTTTTATCTCCTATATAAGTATCCTCAGGTTTTAAAACGCTTCGCTTTGTCCAATTTACCAAGTCTGGCGATGACCAAATCCACCAATTTTCCATAACAAACCTATCATTAGTTATAGATTTATCATGTGAAGCGTAAACATATGCCGTGTCATTAAAGATATGAATATGAGGATCGTTTAGGCCTTTATTTGGGACGATTGGATTTTGAGCAACTAACTCTACCAACACCCCTATAAATATGACTGTAAGATATTTAATCCTTTCTTTTATGCCCATGCCCTATGGTAATGCCTAAACATTTAGTACTACAATGTATTAAAGTGCTAAATATATAACAAGAAAAGATACAAGCTGTCCTGTACTGTATGGTTAAGTTCTAAAATGAGACACTGCCCTTTATCTTAGACTTTTATATTTCACGAGGCAAAAAGTTGCGTATTATGAGTTTTGCAATTGTATCAAATAAAAACGTTTAACAATCGATTATTCGCAGGTTATTTCACTAAATGCTGCCACTTGAGCCTGACCAAGAGTTCTATCTGTTCTAAACAAAACAAACTCATCTATAGCATGCCCATTAGAGCGCCCCGAAATTTGCACGTTATATGTTCCTGCGGCATTAAATGTCACAAAAATATCAAAAGGATCATTATCGTTAGTTGAAGACCTCCAAAACCATGTGTTTAATCTATTCATGTAGGCTTTTAACCACCCATCTCTACTTGCGCCTTCAGGGTTTGGTGTTTTTCCAGAACCTCTAGGAAATACAAGTTCTCCTGTTGCTGCTTTTTCTCCAAAAAAATCATCGCCTTGTATCTTTAACCAAGAATCATTATGCTCTGTATTACTATCTCCTATAGTGATGCGAGAACGCCATACAAATTGATAGGTCCCAGGAGTTGTTATTTTTACTGGAAATGTAATAACTCCTTGTCCTGGCATGCTAAAATTATCTGAACCCGTCCATACAAGATACCCGTTTCCTGTAAATCCAGAAATTTGGGTTGCTGTTTCCCACCCATTAGGTGTTGTACTTGGATTTTCTATATCCACACGTACAATTCCATTGCTTTCTACAAATACCTTATTCGTATCACAACCTTCATCCATTGGCATTTCCTCCATTGGAGGTTCTTCTTCGGTAGGCATCTCTTCTTCTGTAGTAGGTTCTTCTTCAACTGGAGTTTCTTCTTCCATTGGAGCTTCTGTTGGCACTTCTTCTTCTGGGGTTTCTTCAGGTTCTACACGTACAACCGAAACATCATCATCATTAGAACATGCTACCACACCCATAATTAAACAGGTAAACAATAACGGTATAAAAAGTAATTTTATAAATGTCTTCATAATGTCTTCATTTTTTACGCAATTTAGTTTATTTAAAACTTAAAAGTGTCCTGCAATATAATGGTAGAACAATTTGCAGATAAAAATTTAACATAAATTAATTGCATCATGCTTTACGAGTCGAAGACAAAAAAACAAGTAAAAACAAAGCTATTTCTTTTTTAAACGAACCAATAGCAGAAAGAAAACGACATCTATTCGAAATTTTTGTCTGCAAATTGCATAGTCATTAAAATGAGACGACATAAGTATTTTACACAAAATCTAAGATGTAAAACTTTAACTTTTTAAATTAAGATAATTTCAGTTATATATAAGTAAAAACGCTAACTACTAGTTTTAAAAGAACTGATAATTAGCGTTTCCTATTTAGATTTAGACTCAAACTTATAGACTACTCGTTACATGTTTTTCCTTTAATACTGGTAACAATAAATTCGCTTCTACGGTTTTGTTGGTGTTCAGCTTCACTACAACTTGATGTATTTGTGGGTTCACAGCCGCAATTATTAACCAATCGCGATTCCCCATAACCTTTAGCAGTTATACGTTGCGCCTCTATACCCTTACTTATTAAGTAATTCCTTGTAGCCTGTGCTCTATTTTCAGATAGTCTTTCATTGTAAGCATAAGTTCCACGACAGTCGGTATGAGATCTAATAGCGATCGTCATTGTAGGATATTGTTTCAGCACTGCCAATACTTTTTGTAATTCTACTTCAGCATCATACCGAATCGCATACTTATCATAATCAAAATAAATGATAGGGATATTCAAAATTTTAGCTAAATCATCACAGGGAGCTATGATCTTCTGGTCTTGTTCTAAATACAAATCAATTTCTAAGTCTTGTGGTGAGCTTGGCTTAACAAAGCGTTTCTCATCAGGGATATACCCCGTCTTACTTCCTCTAACCAGATATTCTGTATTACACGGCAATTTAAAACTATAACTTCCTGTTTGATTAACTATTTGACGCTCTAACTCCTTTCCTCCCTTGTCAAATACTATAAGTGTAGCGCCTTCTATAAGTGTCTTATTCACTGCTTCTCTCACCTTAACTTCTACAATTTGTTCGCAAACATTATCTTTAAAGGTATATATATCATCACTACCTCGACCTCCTAAACGATTAGAACTGAAGAAAACTTGTCCTGTTACAAGGTTCTCATAGTATGCAAAATCATCAGCTCTACTATTTACAGGCTTCCCTATATTATAAACTTCTGAAGCCTTCACACCTGTAGTCGTTTCTGCATCATAGCCTTTAGATACAAATACATCCAAACCGCCAAGACCAGGTAAGCCGTTAGTGGCAAAATAGAGGTCCCCAACAGCGTTAACATAAGGAAACGTTTCTTGTGCTTCGGTATTAATGCGATCTCCTAAGTTACGAGGCGTTCCTAAAGTACCATCTGCATTAATTTCTACAACGAATATATCTGATGCGCCTAAAGTACCTGGCATATCTGATGCAAAATACAAACGCTTACCATCTGAACTTATCGTTGGGTGCGCAACGCTATAAGCATCACTATTAAAATGCACAGAACTAATCTTCCCCCACTCGCCTTGATCGTTTCGCGATATTCTGAAAAGTTCTAAACGATTCACTTGTTTGGCTTTTCGCTTAGCTTCTCCATAATAAAAATTATTTCTTGTAAAGAACATATGTTTACCATCTGGGCTGTAAGCCACACTAGACTCGTGAAAATCGGTATTGATACCATGTTCTAAAGGCACTACATAATTATAGGTGTTTTCTTTAACCTTTTCGGCTGCATACAAATCTAAAAACGGCTCTTCATTCCATTTATATGTATTTCCTCCACCTCGCGCTGACGCAAAGATAATACGGTTATTAAACTCTGCTACTCCAAAGTCTGAATATGCTGTATTGAAATCTAGGTTTATAGGCGAAATATGATCTCTGCTTAACTTTTCTATACTTGTTTTATAGTCTACTTTTGAAGTAAACGCTTTTCCTCTTAAATCGTTGGGTTGTAATTCATGAAATTTTTGCATCCAACGGTCTGCTTCTGCATCATTACCTATAGAACGCAGCGCTACCGCATACCTAAAGTGGTATTCTGTATCTTGATTTTCGTCAAGTTCAAATAATGCCTTATAAGCCGTAACCGCTTTTTCCATATCATGATTAAAATAATACGAATTGGCTAACTTTTGCAAAATTGGTACTGTACTGTATCCATTATCAACTACTTCCTGTAAAATCTCTGTTGTTTTTACATAAGCAAAATTATCGTATTCTTTTAATGCTTTTTTTACCTTAGAGTCTTGCGAAAAGCCTAATGAAAAGAGCAAACAAAATGTAAGACTAAATGTGATATATTGTAATTTCATATGGATGAATTTAAAAGAATCTTGGTGATAATACTTTTCCTATTTTTTGTAATTCAAAACGCAGTAATATTTCATGACTGCCACTATTAAAATTGCTTAAGCCTGTAGTGGTGGCATCATAACCATAACCTACAAACAAACTTGGGTTAATTTGAAAACCTAACAACCCACTTACGGCGTCATCCCACCTGTAAGCTAAGCCTAAGGTGAATTTCTCATTAAACAATGCATTTAGTGACACGTCTGCTATTACTGGTGCACCAGTAACGGCTTTTACTAAAAATGAGGGTTTTAGTTGCGTATTTTTTCCTGCGTCGAACACATAACCTCCTATTAAAAAATAGTGCAAACGCTCGGTAGCGATAGACTCCTGAAAATCATCATAATGTTCTGTTGCAAAAAATGTAGGCACAGAGAATCCTACATATGCCCTGTCGGAATGTAAATATAATGCCGCCCCTACAGTAGGTGATATTAAATTAATGTTCTCTGTAAATAACTGTTCTCTTACTTGCGCATTTCCCTTCGAAAAATCTGTATCTAAGATATGTAAGCCCGCTTTTAGTCCAAAAGAAAGTTCTATGTTTCTAATCTCATTTAAAGAAATCGTGTAAGACACATTTCCATCAATACTAGTTTCCTCTGCGGGTCCTAAACGATCACTTACCACATTTAAACCTAAGCCAACCCGTTCGTTTCTTAACGGTGTATGGATGCCAAAGGTTAGGGTTTCTGGAGCGCCATCTAAACCTACCCATTGCGTACGGTATAATGCGGTGGCACTTAACACATCACGCTGTCCCGCATAAGCGGCATTTACACTCATCGTATTATACGTGTAATGCGTAAACTGCGGGTCTTGCTGCGCTTCTACTTCTGATGATAGCAGTGTTATAAACACTACTAAAATTAAACTGCTTTTGGATAATAAATTATGTATCATCTTATTAATTCTTTATAGTATTTATAGCTTATCTGTTTATGTATAACCATCCTGCTTGTGCTGGAGACCCGTCTCCTTTATCGAACACGTAATAATACGTCCCTTCTGGCAGCTCATCGGATTGATTTAATATCGCTCTACCGTTAGAAACACCTCTAAACTCATTGTTGTAACCGCGTTTCTTGTACACAATATTACCCCACCTGTTATAGATTTCTAAAGTATTATTAGGGAATAAATCTGCGTTAGTAATTACAAAAGTTTCATTTGTATCGTTGGCATCATCATTTGGAGAAATTAAATTAAACACTTCTAAATCGCCATCTCTTACTAAAACAGTTTCTGTTGGGTCATCTTCTGTATTTCCATCTAAATCATCTCCATCATCACTGCTATCAGACACTATTTGAGAACCATTTGTAGCTTCCCCTGTTGCCATAACCGTATTACTAACACCACCAGCATCTATGGCAGCTTCTGTAATAATATAGCTCACTGTATAAGTTGCTATTTCTCCTGCTAATAATTCCCCTTCAGGACTATTTAACGTAGCCGAATTAAACTCTGGTACTAGAGGTGCTATAGGCGCTCCTGCTGCATCTCTAAATTCATTTCCTGAACGATCTGTAAATATATCGTTTAAAGTTAACGCTGTAATAGCTACACTACCTGTATTCTCTACTGTTATAGTGTAAGCAATCTCGTCACCTGCATTGGTTCCTAAAACTTCAGCCGTTTTAGTGACTTCTATAGCTGCCAAACAGTTAACATTCGCCGTTACTGGTAATGTAATGGCATCAGCAGAAAAACTACATGGGTCTAATTCATCTGTACCTCTTGTTACTTCTGTTTCATTAGTCACTCCATCACCATCACAATCGGTAACTAACCAATCTTCAGTAACACTACTAATATCTTGACTTTCTAAAAGGTAATCACAAGTGTTACGAGGATTTGTACCATCACTTATCTCAGTACCATTACTGACACCGTCGCCATCACAATCTAAAGATCGCCATAGAGTTGTTGTTATGGACACATCTTGTATAGACCCATCGTAATCGCAAGGGTCATTTGGATCTGTTCCATTAGTATCTGGAATACCATCTCTATCTAAATCAACTTCCTCTCCGTTAGTTACACCGTCACCATCACAATCGGCAGTATACCATAAACTTGTGCGGTCTGTTAAATCTACTGCTGTAACATCGCCGCCTATACATGGATTAAGTGGTTCTGGATCTAAATTGTTTGGCACACCGTCACCATCACAATCTCCTGCGCCTAGAACGTTACACTCTCCAAAGGTTACTGTAACCGTTGCTGGATTGCTAACATTGCCTTCTGCATCTCGTACAGTATACTCTATTGGCGTTGGATCGCCTTCAAAGCCTGCAATTGGTGTGAAGGTTAATTGACCATTAACAGGATCTACACTCCATGTACCTTGACCTGCAACTACTAAATCATCTCCTGGATTTGTCGTTCCTACAATTTGTACAGTAGTTGGATCAACCGTATCTCCTGTTATATCATTGCTTAACACATCAATCACTACAGGAAGTCCTATCGCATTGTCTGCACTAATGTCTCCTACAGCTCCTGGCATATAATCTATTGTAACTTGAGCTTCATTAGATAGGTTACCATCATTGTCTCTTACGGTATAATTTACAGGGGTTGGGTCTAAAGTAAATCCTGATTCAGGGCTAAATATAACGTCGCCTAATGGATTCACTTCCCACACACCTTCACCTAATACTGTAAAGCCTATAATATCACCTTCTGTATCTAATTCTATCATTGTGGCTCCTGTTGGTATTACTAAACTTACACGTGTTGGATCTATAGTGCCATCTGAATCTGTATCATCGTTCACAACATTCACAACTGCTGCTTGACCTGAAGGTGTTGGGGCACTTGTATTCGCTGTTGCTACTGGTGGCTCTGCATCGTAATCTATACTTACTGTTGCCGAATTACTCACATTACCATCGTTATCTTCAACTGTATACATTATAGGTGTTGGATCTCCTGTAAAGCTTGCTTCTGGAGTAAATGTTATCGCTCCGTCTGCTGGATTTACACGCCATACACCTTCGCCTGGTACAACTAAATCTTCTCCTGGAGATGTCGTTCCTACAATTTGTACTGTTGCTGGTTCTAAATTACCATCAGGATCGTTGTCATTATCCAATACTTGCACTGTTACTGCATCTCCTGAATTTACTCCTGTTCTAGTATCGTCTACTGCTGTAGGAGCTAGAGGGTTAAACCCAAGTGTTACTGTTGCTGGATTACTTACATTGCCTTCATCATCTGCAACTGTATACATTATAGCTGTTGGATCGGCTGTAAAGCCTACTTCTGGAATAAATGTAATGTCTCCATTTACAGGATCTACACGCCATACACCTTGGCCAGTTACTACAAAATCATCTCCTGGATTAGCAGTTCCTACAATTTGCACTGTAGTTGGGTCTACAAGATCTCCCGCTGTATCATTAGCTAATACTGGTATTACCACTGCTACGCCTGGTGTATTATTAGCAACAGTATCGTCTGTAGCAATTGGATTGTAATCTATAGTAATTGTTGCTGGTACTGGACTTACATTACCATCGTTATCATCTATTGTATATGTAATAGGTGTTGGATCATTAGTAAACCCTGCTTCTGGCACAAAACTTACTTCTCCAGTTATTGGGTTTACAATCCATCGGCCTTCTCCTGGTACTTCAAAACTTGTTGTATCACCTTCTGCATCTTGTGTTATGTTAATAGCTCCTACTGGATCTATTAAACTCACTGATGTTGGATCGATAGCACCATCGGCATCTGTATCGTTTGCTGCAACTAATACTCCCACAGTTGTTCCTGGAACATTACTAAGGTTTTCATCTGAAACTGCTGTTGGCGGAATCGCATCGTAATCTAAAGTTACTGTTGCAGGATTACTCACATTACCATCATCATCTGCTATAGTATAGGTAATAGGTGTTGGATCGGCTGTAAAACCTGCTTCAGGGGTAAATACAATCTCTCCTGCTGGTGTTGTTGCCCATACACCTTCTCCAGTTACCGTTAAAGTTGCTGGATTTCCATCACCATCTATGTCTGTTGGATCAATCACTATGCTGGTTAGGTCTAAAGTACCATCTAAATCTCTGTCTACATTACCACTACCATTGTCGTTTACTACGGCTACTGTAACTGACGTTCCTGTCACTAATCCTGTTACAGTATCGTCTTCTGCAATAGGCGCTAACTGTGTGAAGCTTACATCTACTTGACCTTGATCGGTTAAGCCGTCTT
>CAZLTR010000139.1:0-9750 GCA_964562415.1 uncultured Hyunsoonleella sp.
TCAACCACGTATAAACAAAGTTATTTTAAATGGTTTTGAAACTACAGAAATGTAAACACATGTAGTTATAAATAGTTTTTACACTGTGAATAAATCTTTAGATTTGTAAATAGATACGAGTGAGTAAGGGTAATATGAAGATGTGTTTAGCAGCAAACAAATGGTTATAATTAATTAGAATAATGGGATTGAGAGATGTAAAAAGAGAACTCAATAAATTGGACAAATCTGAAATAATTAAGCTTATATCAGAGATGTACTCCAAAGTGCCGTCAGCTAAAGAATTTCTAGATATTTTTTCGGGAGTGAACATCGAAACACTCGCAGAGAAGTATAAAAAGGACATCGAACGCTATGTATATCCAAGTGGAAGAGAAATGGTTTTACGAGAATCGGAAGCTCGAAAAATAATACGAACTGTTCGTAAAATGAAAATAACGCCGCTTAATGTGGAGCTGGAATTGTATTATGTAGAATGCTGTCTTGAGATCATTCAAGATTTTGGGTATTCAGATGATAATTATTACACAGCTCTCTGGAAAATGTTTGATAGCGCCACTACTGGAATAGCGGCAATTGGAGAAGAAGAAAAATACCAATTTAGAATTGATAAAATAGTAAGTATTGCTAGTGAATATGGTATGGATTTTTACTACTAGTGTAGTGAAATTTTTAAGCACTCAGTACTTAGATAAAAGCCATGGCGAATTAGAATTGTATTGGGATGATTTTGTTTTCTTTAAAGTATTAGTGCATCATTTCTTGTAAAATTTGATAATCAAAGTGATTTGGTGTAAATCTATGGGTATCAAACTTGTTTGTGGTTCAAAAATATGTATTTATGTATGACAAAGGTTTTAGGTGTTGCGTATCTGTTTAAATTATGTTTTACCAGCCCCCAATGCGTTGGCGTTCCTTTTGCTGGGCTTTGGTGTGCTCTGGAGTAGGGATGTTACTTTCATACAAGGGTTTGGGAAAGCCCGCGGCCTTGCGCCGCTCAAAATCTTTTTGTCGGTAGGGGTCGAAAGCTTTACCAGGAGGTAAGGGACGGTTTTTATCCATGAACCACACGAAATAACTCCACCATTCTTCGGGATCAGCTGGGGCCAAATCGTAGGTGCCGCGAAAGGCATTATCATCATAGGGGTTGCGCGCCATAAGTTTGCTGCCCATTACCATAGCATCTGGCCCAGCGATAATAGTACTATATACCGTGGTTTTGCTAAAGGTAATGGTAATGTGCGAGGCAAAACCATAACTGGGATAGGTCATCATGCCTGTAAAGCGTTTTAACACCAAGCGTTTTGTAGGTTTTATGAAACTATAGAGCCAAAATAGAAAGGATACAATAAATAAAAATGAAACACTCATTAAAAAGTTCAAATCAAAATCTACATTCTTTGAAAATAAGGCGATCAAAGTTGACATTATCAACATTAAAATAGCTAGGATAAAGAAGGCGATAGCGCCAGTACTCACCCCCTTGGCCGCAAGTGTTAATACAAACTCTTCATCATTTACACCGCTATTTTGATCAAACAAATATGTCACATTTTTTTGAGTAGGTTGTGTGATAATTTTAATGGGCAAGGCGTCTTGTTTGAACCAACGTTTAGGCATTGCGTATCTGTTTAAATTATGTTTTACCAGCCCCCAATGCGTTGGCGTTCCTTTTGCTGGGCTTTGGTGTGCTCTGGAGTAGGGATGTTACTTTCATACAAGGGTTTGGGAAAGCCCGCGGCCTTGCGCCGCTCAAAATCTTTTTGTCGGTAGGGGTCGAAAGCTTTACCAGGAGGTAAGGGACGGTTTTTATCCATGAACCACACGAAATAACTCCACCATTCTTCGGGATCAGCTGGGGCCAAATCGTAGGTGCCGCGAAAGGCATTATCATCATAGGGGTTGCGCGCCATAAGTTTGCTGCCCATTACCATAGCATCTGGCCCAGCGATAATAGTACTATATACCGTGGTTTTGCTAAAGGTAATGGTAATGTGCGAGGCAAAACCATAACTGGGATAGGTCATCATGCCTGTAAAGCGTTTTAACACCAAGCGTTTTGTAGGTTTTATGAAACTATAGAGCCAAAATAGAAAGGATACAATAAATAAAAATGAAACACTCATTAAAAAGTTCAAATCAAAATCTACATTCTTTGAAAATAAGGCGATCAAAGTTGACATTATCAACATTAAAATAGCTAGGATAAAGAAGGCGATAGCGCCAGTACTCACCCCCTTGGCCGCAAGTGTTAATACAAACTCTTCATCATTTACACCGCTATTTTGATCAAACAAATATGTCACATTTTTTTGAGTAGGTTGTGTGATAATTTTAATGGGCAAGGCGTCTTGTTTGAACCAACGTTTAGGCATTGCGTATCTGTTTTAGGGGGTAAGCATTTAAAAATTGGGTTTTGGTGATGATTTGCGTAGGGCCAGAGCGGCGGGAAACCACCCCTTGTGCGTTGCGGTACTGTATGGGCAGTTGGGCATATAAGTAACCTTGTTGGTTGGTTTTGGTAAGAGGGAACCCTTCTTTATGCACGTTGTTGAGTTTGCACAATACTGCAATTTGCCCGTTTTGCAGGTCTAAGTTTAGGGTTTGTCGTTTGGTGTGCGCGCGCCATGGGTTGTGCAGGAATTTGCTCAAAAATAGTTAATTTTTCTGGAGTTTGTAGCCACAATTGCACGAGAAATAGCCTAGTGTCTGGATCGGTATAGGGCAGGCACTTTATACGGCGCTTGGGTATGGGTATGGCGTAGCCTTTTTGTGTTACAGGATCGTGTAAGGTATAGTACAGCTCGTACTCTAAATCGTTTACATCGCGTAAAAAAGCCCCAAAATTAATGGTAATGCCCATAGACCGCCAAGGGTGGTACCACTGGTCTTTATAAGGTTTTGGGCTGGGGTATACCACCGTTTGGGGGTCGCGTGGCGAGTGCATGCTGTTGCTGCCGCGTATCTCTACAGTGCATACAGCGATGATATTCATTAAATCTACAAAAATTTGTTTAAAGGCTTTAAACTGCTTAGAAGACTGCTGTACCAAGAGGTTGTCTCTGTTGGGCCACAATAAGTCGTCTTGGTGCTCATAGAGTTTTAGCATAAAATCGTAAGGGTATAACTCGTACCAGTTGTGGTTAATGTTGCAGTAGGTGCTTAGCGGGTAGTGTTTAAAATAGGCTTCTAGCGTGCTGTCTGTAAAATAATAGGCAATGCCCAAGGCGGCCAAGCCGATAAGCCCTATAATAAAGGCTGGGGTAAAAGACAGCTCGGCAAAGCCTAAGGCGCCAGAGAGTAGCAGCCCACTGCTTACCCCAGCTATGGCCTGTGCAGCCGCCACATCGTAATCGGCCTTGGCATAAGCCGCATAGCTGTCTCTGGCACACATGAGTACGGTAATGATACCGCCTATTGTACCTAGAGTCTTTGCTGAACCATCATAGGTGACTGGTACAAACCTTTCGGTATGTTTTGCTCTATTGATGATGCGGGGCACTTTAAGGTCGTACTGTTGGGCTTTAAGGTCTACCCAGGCGGCCGTGCTGGAGCTTTCGGTAAGCTTCATGGCCAGTGCCCCAGTCTTTATTGATGCTCCTACAAAGGTAGATAGATTTTTAAAATTAAACCCTCCACCATTATCTGGGTCTTTTAAAATATCATACATAGCCAACCCTAAGCCAAACAATTCAAACATTCCTAAGAGTTGCCCAAAGCCTTTGCTGTTTAAAAAACGTTTAATGGCTTCTCCATGTTTTGCCTGGTCTGCCTTATCTACATAAATTAAGGGGTTTGTTAGGTTGGTTTTGGCATTGGCCAGTTTTGTGGCTTTTTTAGCAATCTCTGGGTGTACCTTATAATAAGTATGTGTGGGGGTGCGATAATAGTTATTGGTGTTTCGAAGCGCTTTTAAGCGGGCATTGCTTAAAAAATCTTTAAAGATTTTAGTTTTAAACTTGTAAAATGGGCCTTCTAGCCCAGCTTTATTTTTTACAATAAGATAGGAAAAATGGCTGAGGTAAATTTTAAATTCAGATTCTTTTAAAGGGCTAAAGGCAGCATAAATCCCCGTTATTTTTTTACCGATAGACAGGAATTTTTTACCAAATTTAAGGTGGGTTTTTAAGGGTTCGCCAGGCACATGCTCTACCTCTTCAATAGGAACTCTTAAATAGAACAAGCGTTTTGTGGTTTCTAACGAGGTGCTGTTGCCTAGTAAATTGTCGCGTACCACCTGTACCCAATAATCGTCTTGGGGTTTATAGTCTTTTACCAAGTTTAAATCTCTATCGGCCATACCTTCGTAGGTTACTAAGCTTAACAGGTGTTCTGCGGTGTGTAGTTTTCCCATTTCTTGCCGTACAGGGCTATTGTCTTTGTACACATATAAGGCGTCTTGGTAGGCCTTGGCAGTAAGTAGTGTGCCTAGGGCATTTCTCATGGTATAGATGCGTTCGCGCTGCTTTTTTCTGCCTGCTACATTTAAAATTTTTTTTATTTTGGCTTCGTCTACACCATGCGACCAGGAGTCTCTATTTTTACTGTAGTTTTTTTGTGTTTTAGAGTTTTCGTAAACAAACTTATAGGTGGCCAGTGCCGTAGCATACAAATAACTTACTTGCTCCTGTGCCGCTTTAGGAATGGTTTTAAGAGCGCTTTTGCCGCCTTTCCATCGGTATTCGTAATAGTTATAGGGCGATTGGGGCAGGGTTAATGTGGCAATAAGCGCTTCGTGCCAGCGATTTTCTATTTGGGTAAGTTCGTAGGCATCGTCTGCACAGCCTATGGGGTCTAGTAGGGTAACAAATAAGTCTTCTAATAGGGGGCTGTTTTTAGTATCGGCTTCTGCTATAGCGCCAATGTGGCGCAAGCGCGATTGAAACACTTCCGACTCGTCCAGTTGGTCGTGCTTAAACCGTGTGTAAAACCGGTGGTAAGGCGCTATTTGCTGGTAGTAGTCCATGTGTTCTGCCGTGGCTTTATCGAAGCCTTGGCATTCTATTTTTTGAAACCATTCAAAATGTCCAGGGTTAGCTTTTATTTGGTCTAATTGGGTCAAGGCCAATTGCGTAGGCGTATAGCCCGCCCAAATGGTAGAGCCGTTGGCAAAGGTGAGTGCGTATTCGGCCTTAGTAGAGGCCTTGTCGCGTATGTTTTTGTATCTGTTGTGCTGGTCTACATTGTCTTTCCATAAAATAGGGCGCAATTGCCCAAAGGCATTTACCTGATATTCCAACCAAAAATTGGGGGCACTTTCGTTAAGTATGTAGAGGTAGCCTTGGTTAAGTTGGGTTCTGCTATAGTAAACGCCTTCTACATCGGGCAGTTTGTCATTGGGTTTGCGGTAGTCGTTTTTAGCAGTTAGGTCTACAGGGTCTAAGTGTTCGGGTTTTGTTTGGAGAGCATCTGGGCTGGTATTATCCTGGTAGTTCTCCTTATGGTCTGCACTGTAGGCTTCTACCAAAATGTCTTCTTCTAGGTAATTAAGCGGTGTTTTATGAAACACCCCATAACGTAAAAAATGGAGGTTAACTCCTGGTTGTTTTACCTTTAATTCTGGCCGTTCATCAGCGGTGACCCCTGCAACTTCTACCGTAAAGGTATAGGTGGCGATAATTTGATTATAGCTGTGGTCTTGGTAGGTGTCTAAGGCTTCGTTTCTCTCCATTGTTAGCTCTTAGTGTTTGTGGTTGTAGTAGGGACTTCCAGTTCCCATTCTACCGTTATTTTTTTGTTGTTTACCGTGCCAGATAAGGCAATAACTTGCGCTGGTTCACTGCCTGTGCTAATGGGGTTTAGTACCTTAATTGTAGCGGTCTCTCCATCGGGAATGTTTATAACATCGGCAGTTAAAGTAACCACTTTTAGTACTTTACTGTCGCGCACAATGCGTTGCTCTTTTTGCCATTGGTAATTGTATACTTTTGGGGTGCCCTCGTTATGTTGCGCAGCTTCCCGTATCGTGTTTTGCATGGCAATGGCATCGTTAAGGCGATTGCCATGCCCAGCTAGCGTTGCTAAAACTTTGTTTTTAATACTATTATTAGGAAATGCAATGTCGTTAATAGGCATGGTTACAATGTTTAGAGGTTTAGAGCCAGAAATAAAGGCATTGGCCTGCCCAGAGGTAATAACACCGCCGTGAGAGGGCATACAGCCTACATAAGCAATAGGTTGGCCTTCTACAATTACATTAGCATCGCCTTGTATAATGGTACAAATCATGCCGCAGCCTGTGCAGATGCATTTGTCGCCCATACGCGCTACGGGTTTGTTGTTTAATTGCAGGCTTAGTGCCCCTGTAAGTATGGTGCCTCCAATATGAGGTACAGTTCCTGTTACCATGGGGCAGGTATGGGTGTCGCCAACTGTGGCTATTAATCGTGACATTGTTTTGTTTTTTTAGTTATACAGTGTTAATTGTTTAAGGTTTAAATATTTGCCAGCGGCCTGTAGAAAAATCGATATGGTGTAGCTTCATCTCAAAATTAAGTGTGGGATATTTATCTTGCAATTGCAAATGCGTTACAACATGCTGCACCACACGGCTGTAATCGCTAAACGAAAAATCGGTAAAGGCTACAGAGTAGTTTAAAACTTGAAATACAATGGCCTCTGGTTGGGCTTTGTCTTGAAACAAATAATAGCTGTGCTGCTGTGCGGTATCTGTAATAAGGTCTAATCGTAAGTTAGTGGGCTGCTCTTTAGAGCTTTGTTTAGGCAGTTCGATTGTAAAGTGCCTGTTGCAAATAATACGGGCGTTATAATCTAGCATAAGTACAGATGGGCTGTACATTTGTTTGGCAATACAGGCATTGCCTAAACTTATAAAATGTAAAAGCATGCATTGGTGGGGGCTTAGTTGAGACGCGTAGGTGGTTTTATCAAACTGTATGATAAAATCGGAATGCATTAAGCGTTCTAATTGCTGGTCTATATTAGAAAAAGAAGTCATAAGTTATGTGCTGCCTCTAAAAAACACTCTAAAACCCATGGCTGTAGGCGCTTGGGGATAGTACTATTGGTTTTTGATATAAGGCCAGTTGTTTTAATTTTAGAAAGCAATGTATTACATTTTATTTGTATTTAACTGTATTTTGTGTAGGTTTTTTCAAGTTCTTAAGTTGTGTTTAAAGCTTATGAAACGGTCTATTGCCTTTTATTACCCGTATGTTTTAATTACAATTAGGCCTAAAAAAAGCAGGACTGGCTAAGTCTTTTAAAAAAGGGTACTGTGTTTTTAAGAAAACCGCTGTTTTTGCATTTAAGCGTTGTACCAGGTCTTGGTGGGCCTCTTGAAACACAAACAGCCGTAAGTTGTATTTTGGGTTTTCGTAAACGTTATACGACTGTAGTAACTGTTCTGGAATGTGCTTGTCTTTTTTAAGACACACTAAAGTAAATACATCGTCTTTAAACAAGATGGGAAACAACTCTGTTTCGTTAGAGATGCGCAGCACATCAATACAACTGTAACTGTTTACGATTTTATTAATAAGCTGGGAAGCATAGCCTTTGTCGGGGCTAATTATAAGGACTCTAAGTATTTTTTTCATAAGAGATGTTGTTTGTATATTTATAATGGGTTAGTTAAAAAGAGGGTTTTATACCTGTACAAAACCCTCATTACTAAACTAATTATATAGCGTGTAGCGTAATTTGGTAGTTCTAATTATAACCTTTTCATGCTGCGCCATATATTTTAATAAAAGCCATAGACTGAGATTTTAAGTATATAAAAGTGTTTTGTCTATAGCTTTTACGAGCTAATTACCTAACCAACTAATTAAATTTTTGCACTACTCTTAAAGTGCATTTTACATATTTTAGGGCTTCTCTTTAGCATGTGCGTATATGGGTTTGAAAAACTCTAAGAGAAACGTTAAATCCTTATTTAAGTTTTGCGCTAATGTGGTGTTTAAAGCACTTTTATTGTTTAAAATATAATTAACATGTTTTGTCGAACAGTTGTATTTTGTAGCCAGTTTACTTGGTATACACCTTAGTATTTTTTTGTCGTTTTCTGTAAATTGTTTACTCATATTTTGTAATATTGTAACGTATCGTTACATGTTTGTTAAAAATATTTTGAGATACAACAAATATAGTATACTTTGGTATACTATACAATACTTTTTTAATATATTTCCGTAAACTTTAATGATCTTAAAAAATAGAATTAATAAGATATTAGTAGAACAAAAGATTTCTGGTGCGCAGTTAGCAAAAGATATAGGCATACAAAGATCTGCTGTATATAATATTCTGAAAGGGAAGACAAAGAAATTAAATCCTGATACAGCAAAGAAGATAGCTTCTACCTACGATGAGTATAGTTATAGTTGGTTAATGGAGGCAGATGATAATGTTGTTGAAATTGTTGATCTTAATGTAAATAAAGCGGCGGAAATAGTTGCTAGTAATTTTGATGAAGCGTTAAAAGTTAATAGAGTACTATTTTTAGAGGTTGAGAGGTATAGTCGAGACTATTTAATAAAGTATCTTGAAAGTAAGGGGCACAAAGTGCAAAAGTAAATATTCGAGCCGATCCATATTCTTTGGATGTATCCCCGTTTTAGTTAAATAAGATGAAATACTACTAACTTTGAAATTTTAGACATAGTCTGCTCAATAGCATCATCCATATGCTTTATTTCTTCCTCTAAATACTCAGCGACATCCCTATGGTATTGATCTAAATTTTCCTGATTTAGATATGGACTGTTTTTTATTTTTTCTTCTAAATCATTCATGTATTTCTCGCGTAACTTTGATACGTTTAACTCCAATTTCTTTTTGGTGTTTTGGTTTTACCTGCTTTTTAATGTTTATAGAATATGCAAAACTAAACAGTTTACTAATATGGCTTTCCAGTTGTTTTACAAGTATTTGATAGCCTTTATAAAATTTGAAAACCGCAATTATGTAGATTAAGCTTACTAATGCTATGGATAGTAAATAAAACGACATGGATAGGTCTGGCGTTTTTTGCCATAATATCCAAATAAAATGGAATACAGCGGAGTAATTGAATAGAAGTCCTATAATTGTAAAGTATTTTTTAAATGGTATATTTTCTGGAAGAAATTTTAAGAGATAAAGCATAACAGCTGAGCAGCCGAATAGAGAGATAGGTAAGCCTATAGCGTAAGCAAAAATACGAAGGTTATTATATCCAAACCATTTTTGGTTAGATGAAGCGTTAAATAACATGTGCAAATAAGGGGCTATAGCACAAAATAAGATAACAGCCCCTAAAATTATTACAGAAAAAACATTACCTGTCGTTTGGAGGTACAACAATCTTTTTGTCGACAAGTACTGGGTCTTCTTTTTCATCTATACTTTCTGGATTACATGATGTGGTTACCGTTAATACTAAGGTGATAACTGTTGCTGCTACAAAAAAATTCTTCATAATTTTAAGGTTATAATTAGAATTTCAAATATAGCACTAACAGAAAAAACGTATAACAAATGTTGTATTAACAACCGTAAAATTATTGTTTTTTTATTAAAATTATTATGGTTTTTCCGTAAAGTGTATAAAAAAAGCATTAAAGTTTTCTTTAGTAGTTATAATTTGTTGCGCTGTAGTTGTTTAATGTATTTTATAATGTGCCATATAAGTAGTGTTTAGATGCATTTGTAAAAGATAGAAGTACTATTTAAAACTTAACAACATATCATGCCAATATGTAAATAATAAGTTGTACTTTTGCATGCAATATTAACGAAAGGGGCTAA
>CAZLTR010000140.1:0-9732 GCA_964562415.1 uncultured Hyunsoonleella sp.
ACACTACCTTTTGGACTGAAAAGGACTAGAATCATGGTTATTTTAGTAAAAAAGACGAAACAACACGAGATAATTGGTAATTTAGTTTTTATAAATAAAACAAGCTCATGAGCATTAAAAAGGCGCTATTCGACAATTGCGAGTTGTTTGTAGCACAACGTCTGCAAACTATTAAAACCACCATCGCCGACATTCAAAACAGTTTATTATCTGAAACGAAAAGCAGCGCGGGCGACAAGCACGAGACAGGGCGCGCCATGTTACAACTAGAGCGTGAAAAAGCAGGACAGCAATTGGCAGAAATTCAAAAAGTAAAACAAATTTTGGCTAAGATTGATGTGGAAAAAACAACTCCAAATATTGGCTTGGGTAGTGTGGTTTATACCAGTAATGTCAATTATTTTATTGCAGTAAGTGCGGGAGCTCTAGAGGTAGATGGTACTGTGTTTTATGCCATTTCTGCGGCGACACCAATAGCACGACTGCTACTATCGCAATCTGAAGGTGCTGCCATAACCTTTGGTGAGCGTAGCTTTAAGATCTTAAAAATCCTTTAGAAAAACGTTAAATCCTTTTCTGTTGATAGATTTGTAACTAACTTACTCAAAAAAGAAGATGAAATACCGTTTAGTACTCTTATGTATGGTGTGTAACCTGGCCTTAGGTTTTGCTCAAGATACCTCTCGTATCGACTTTGTGATTAAAAATTTAGGCGTTGGTGTCGATGGTCATTTTGAAACCTTTAGCATACAACCCCGTTTTGAAGGCGAACAACTTAAATCTTTGTCGGGGACTATTACTGTAGCCTCTATAAAGACAGGCATAAATGCTAGAGATGAACACCTTTTAAAAGCCGATTATTTTGATGTTGCAAGCTACCCCCAAATACGTTTTGAGAGCGAAGCTATTACCCAAAAGGCAACAGGAGCTTACAAGGTACCCCTAAAACTCACACTAAAAGGCAAAACGAAACGCCTAAGCATTCCTGTAACCGTTACAAACACAGCAAAAGGCACTAAATTACAAGCCACTTTCGAAATTGACCGCAGTGCTTTCGATGTAGGTGGCGGCGGACTCATTTTAAGCAAAACAGTTGTGGTTACTGTGGTGTATTATGACAAGCGCGTGTAAATGGCAGCTACAGTTTTCGATGTTATAATCATTGGTGGAGGCTTGGCAGGATTAACCAGTGCCATTCACCTCTCTAAAGCCAATTACAACGTTTTACTTATTGAAAAGCAGAGTTACCCAAAGCACAAGGTATGTGGCGAGTACATTTCTAACGAAGTACTGCCCTATTTAGAGACTTTAGGCTTTTCACCTTTTGCCCATGGTGCTACGCGAATAGATACCTTCGAATTAACAACCCATAACAATAAGCGTATTACTGCGAAGTTGCCCTTGGGCGGTTTTGGTTTAAGCCGCTATACGATGGATAATGCGTTGTTAAAACACGCCCAATCTCATGGTATGCAAAAGCTTAAAGATACCGTGGTAGATGTGGTCTTTAAAAACGATATGTTTCACGTTAAAACGAAAACAGGTGAGTTATTACAAGCAAAATTGGTTATTGGTGCCTATGGCAAACGCTCTAATCTAGATGTAAAATTTCAAAGAAAATTTATAACCAAACAATCCCCTTATCTGGCAGCAAAACTCCATGTCTCAGGACAATTTCCTAAAGATAAGGTGGCGCTACATAATTTTAAAGGCGGTTATTGTGGGGTATCTAAAGTGGAAAACGATAGTATTAATCTCTGTTACATTACAAGCTTTAAGGCTTTTAAAACCTATAAAGATATCAATGCATTTCAAGAGGCTGTGGTTTTTAAAAATAAAGCATTGCAAGAATTATTTCGGGACAGCAAACCAGAATTTGATGCGCCCTTAACCATTAGTCAGATTTCATTTGAAACCAAAGCCCCTGTAGAAAATCATATCCTCATGTGTGGTGATACCGCAGGAATGATTCATACTTTATGTGGTAATGGTATGAGTATGGCCATTCGCAGTGCACAATTGGCATCTAAACATATAATAGATTATCTTGATGGGCAAATTAAGACCCGAGACGATTTAGAAAAAATATATACCAAAACATGGAAGCTTAATTTTGCATTACGACTAAAGGTGGGGCATAGCATTGCTTTTTTGTTTCGGCAAAATTGGCTTGCTCCTAAATTACTAGTTGCATTACGGCATTTGCCTTTTTTAATGCCGTTAATTATTAAAATGACCCATGGCAAACCCATGACACCCTAACGTTGAATTTGTTTATAGACACCACCCATAGAAGCAATGCCACAGAAATCATGGACGATTTCGAGATGGAGGGTGCCTTACTTCGTGATACCTTAGACAAACTTGGTACGATAAATAAATGGCTAGGCGGAAATCGCGTTACACTTAACGGCATAACAAGCTTATTAAAAGGCAAGCCTAAAACCCAAACCTATCGCATTGTAGATTTAGGCTGTGGTCATGGCGATATGGTGCGTTTAGTAGCGCAACTTGGGCGAAAAAAAGGCTATACTTTTCAGTTAGTAGGCGTAGATGCCAATGCCGATACTATTGCTTATGCTAAAGTGCTATCTGTAGATTACCCTGAAATCTCATATCGAAAAGAAGATATTTTTTCAGAAACCTTCCAGAAGCAACACTACGACATCACATTGGCAACATTGTTTTTGCATCATTTTAAAACGGAAGCACTAGAAGCGTTGTTAAAAAATAGCTGCCAGCAGTCGGCCATAGGCATTGTCGTTAACGACTTGCATCGTAGTGCTGTAGCCTATGGCTTATTTAAAATAATAGGACTTGGCATTTCTAACGAAATGATTCGTAAAGACGGCCTCACTTCGATTTTAAGAGCGTTCAAGCGCAAAGATTTAGAAGCATTGTCGAAAAAGCTTCAGTTACCTACACGCATTACATGGCAATGGGCATTTCGGTACCAGTGGCTCATTGACACCGAAACACAAAAATTAAAAAAAGAGAAAACGAATATATGGCAGTAAGAATTACATCGGTAGCCAAACAATTACCGCAGTATAGCAGAGAGACCAAAGACATTTTACCATTAGTAGAACTATGGTTAGAAGGTAAAGAAGAACGCTATAGACGCAAAGTGCTTAAGATTTTTGAAAACGCTGCTGTAGACAAGCGCTATTCCATTATGGCACCCGAAGAGGTGTTTGTAAACACGTCTTTTGAAGAGAAAAACGACATTTATAGTCGCGAATCTATAAAACTTGCCGAAAAAAGTCTGCAAAAAGCCTTGGATAAAGCCGCTTTACAGCCAACAGATATCGACTACATCATTACAGTGAGTTGTACAGGGATTATGATTCCGTCTTTAGATGCCTACCTTATCAATAGCCTTAACATGAGGCAAGACATCGTACGCTTACCAGTTACCGAAATGGGATGTGCCGCAGGCGTTTCTGGTGTTATTTATGCTAAAAACTTTTTAAAGGCAAACCCTAATAAACGTGCCGTTGTGGTGGCTGTAGAATCACCAACAGCAACATTTCAATTAGAAGACTTTTCTATGGTGAATGCTGTGAGTGCTGCTATTTTTGGAGATGGCTGTGCCAGTGTGATTTTATCGTCTTACGAAGACGAAAAAGGTCCAGAAATTAAAGCCGAAGCCATGTATCACTTTTTCGATGCCACAGACATGATGGGCTTTAAATTGCGAAATACAGGCCTACAAATGATTTTAGACCAAAGTGTACCGCAAAAAATAGCAGACCATTTTCCTAAAATTATACACCCATTTTTAGAAGACAACAAGTTAACCATTGCAGATATCGACCATTTGGTGTTTCATCCAGGAGGTAAAAAAATAGTGCAAACGGTTGAAGATTTATTTGGTGCTCTAGGCAAAAATATTGATGATACTAAAGAGGTGTTACGCCTGTACGGAAACATGAGCAGTGCCACCGTACTGTACGTTTTAGAACGCTTTATGGATAAAGATTTGCCAAAAGGCGATAAAGGGATCATGTTAAGTTTTGGCCCTGGCTTTTCGGCGCAACGTGTATTGTTAGAATGGTAGTACAATGAACGAATTTCAAAATAAAAACAATTGGGCACTCATCTTAGGCGGCAGCAGCGGCTTAGGTTTAGCCAGTGCTAAAAAATTAGCGGCACACGGGATGCATATTTGCATTGTACACCGCAGTCCTAGACACTTCGAAGCAGCACTAGCAAAAGAAATTGAGGCCATTACGGCCATGGGCGTACAATGCCTTGTGTTTAATAAAGATGCCTTAAAAGAAGCCAAACGCAATGAAATACTTCAAGCATTACAAACAGCTTTAGGCGATAATGGCCAATTAAAAACACTGGTACATAGCATTGCCAAGGGAAATTTAAAACCTATGGTTTCTGAAGCGCAACCCACATTGCAGCATGACGATTTTGCTTTAACCTTGCATGCCATGGCCATAAGTTTATACGATTGGACAGCAGCGCTACATGCCGCGCAACTTTTTGCCCAAGACGCCCGCATTATAAGTTTTACAAGCGAAGGAAATACCAAACCGTTACAACATTACGCCGCGGTTTCGGCAGCCAAAGCCTCCTTAGAAGCCATTACCAGAAATATAGCTTTAGAGTTTGCGCCTTACGGCATTAAAGCCAATTGCATCCAAGCAGGAATTACAGATACGGCATCTATGCGCCTCATTCCAAATAGTGAAACGTTAGTCGCACACACCCTAAAACGCCACCCTAATAAACGGCTTACTTTACCAGAAGATGTCGCCAATGTGGTGTACTTATTAAGTAAGGATGAAGCCCGATGGATTACAGGTACAGTACTTATAGCAGATGGTGGCGAACACCTGTTATAAGGGGAAATTTTTGACAGATATAACAATGACAACAGAAGATATTAGAGCACGTTTACCCTACCAAGACCCTTTTCTATTTGTAGATGGTATCGATGCCGTTTCAGAAGAAGGCATTACAGGACATCATACCTTTAAAGCCGATGCCCCGTTTTATAAAGGGCACTTTAAAGACAACCCCATAACACCGGGAGTCCTTTTAACCGAGTGTATGGCACAAATAGGCGTGGTTTGTTTGGGCATGTATTTGCTAAAAGACACTCTGCAAACAGGTATTACGCCGCAAATCGCATTAACCTCCCATCAAATGGATTTTTATATCCCCGTGTTGCCAGGCGAAACCGTAACCGTCATTTCAGAAAAGGAAGTCTTTCGATTTCATAAATTAAAGTGCAAGGTTAAACTAATGAATGCCAAAGGCGAATTGGTATGTAGAGGAAAAATTTCAGGAATGTTGAGTGTATGAAAAAGCGAGTTGTAATCACAGGATTAGGCATAGTGGCCCCCAATGGCATTGGTTTAGAGAATTTCTCTAACGCTATACAAAACGGCATTTCAGGCATTACGCACCATCCAGCATTAAAAGCATTAAACTTTTCATGCCAAATAGGAGGTATTCCAGAAGTTTCAGAAGCTTTAAAAGCCCAATATTTCTCTAAATTACAATTGCGAGGCTTTAACAGTTCGGGCATTCTATACGGCTGTATGGCAGGTGTAGACGCTTGGAAAGATGCAGGATTTCAAACCGCAGCAGACAGTCCCTTAGACTACGATACAGGGCTTATTTTTGGAGCAGGCGCCTCCAGTGTCGATAAGTTTAGAGAAGCCATATACAAAGTCGATGAAAAACAAGTACGCCGTTTAGGCAGTACCGTAGTACTGCAAACCATGGCAAGCGGTATTAGCGCCTATTTGGGCGGTATGCTAGGCCTAGGCAACCAAGTTACTACAAACTCAGCCGCATGTGCCACAGGCGTAGAAGGCCTTTTAATGGGCGTTGACCGCATACAATTAGGTAAAGCCAAACGCATGCTTGTAGGCAGTTGTAGTAATCATGGTCCCTACATTTGGGCAGGTTTCGATGCCATGCGGGTGATGACCTACAAACATAACGACAGTCCAGAACAAGGCGCACGTCCTATGAGCGCTACAGCCAGTGGTTTTGTACCCGGTGCAGGGGCAGGCGCAATGGTTTTAGAAGATTTAGACAGTGCACTATCGCGTAACGCTACAATTTATGCCGAAGTGCTTGGCGGTGCCGTGAACTCTGGCGGACAACGGGACGGTGGTACCCTTACTGCACCAAACTCAGAAGCCGTTGTGCGTTGCATTCAAACCGCCATAGCAGAAGCAGGTGTAACAGCTCAAGATATCGATGTGATAAACGGGCACCTTACCGCGACGGCTAAAGACAGCACAGAAATTAGAAACTGGGCAACAGCACTCGATAGGAAAGGCACAGATTTCCCCTATATTAACGCGACTAAAGGGCTAATAGGGCATTGTTTAGCAGCTTCGGGCGCTATTGAATGTGTGTCGAGCATCCTTCAATTAAAACACCAGTTTATCGCACCAAATGTAAACTGTGAAGATCTGCATCCTGAAATTGAAGCCCTAATTGCTAAAAGCAAAATACCTATGACCAAGATAAACCGTAACTTCGAGGTTTTGGCAAAGGCCAGTTTTGGTTTTGGCGATGTAAATTCCTGTGTTTTATTTAAACGCTACAAAGCGTAACTTTACAAGAAATTCAAATGATGACAAAAGACGAATTAATAGACAAATTAAAAGGGATTATAGCCCCTTATGTGCAAGATGAAGCGGCGTTTAAAGCCCTTACAGAAGACACCGATTTTGTAAAAGACCTCAAGATCAATTCTGCTAATCTCGTAGATATTATTTTAGATATTGAAGATGAATTCGATATTATTTTAGAGAATGACGATATGGAACAAATGCTTACCGTAAAATCGGCTATGGCCATTGTAACGGGTAAACTAAAAGACTAATGGTTGGTAACGACATTGTAGATTTACAGGAGGCCAGACAATCGCGTTGGGAAGACCCCCGGTTTCTGGACAAATTATTTACGGTCGAAGAGCAGCAGTATATTAAAACAGCCGCAGATTCTTTTACGGCAATTTGGCATTTGTGGAGCATGAAAGAAGCTGCGTATAAGCTGCATGTGCAGCAGTATCCCTGTCGGTTTTATGCGCCTAAAGCCTTTGTGTGCCATTGTGAAAGTAGCCCACATCGTGTGCATTATGGTGCCTTTGTATATTATACAACCACGAAAATTACGACACACTATATCCTGTCTGAAGCACGATGCCAAACAGCTAAAATGAGTTCTATATGTTTGCCTTTAGTGCGTACCGCGCATGAGTTTCAGTCGCAAAAAACACGCAGACAACTTTTAGATGAGGTGGCTAAAACATATGGCTTTACAAGCACAGGATTAACATTAAAAACAACAGAATTAGGTGTTCCTAAACTCTATTACAACGCAAAACCACTAGACATAGGTGTGTCCCTAACCCATCACGGTAGGTACGGTGCTTATGCCATTTCTTAATTTCAACGGTACATGATATGAATCTCTTACGACGCAGCATCACCTTTATTATTAAATTAAGAATTCTCATTAGCGTCGTATTATTGGGGCTTATGGGAATCTCAGGATATCAAACACTTCAAAACTTAAGTGTAGACAATTCCTTGGGCATTTGGTTTTTAGAAGACAACCCCAGCTACCGTGCCTATATCGACTACCAAGAACGGTTTGGGTCTGATGAGATTTTTGTAGGCATGCTTCCTGTTGATAATGCTTTAGAGGCAAAACATATAGAACGCTTAAAACAACTGCATTCAGATTTAGATACCTTAAGTTATGTAAAAACCTCTTTTAGCCTAGCAAAAGCGCAGTACCCTATTTATACGAATGCTAAGATTGTTTTTGATGATTTGTACACGTCTAAACGCAGTGAAAAAGGCCTTAAAAACCTATTTAAAAAATTACCCAATATTACCGAACAGCTTGTAACGGATGATTTTAAGCATTTGTTTTTTTACATACAGCTTAATCCCACGCATACCATAGAGGAAAAACGAGCGGCAATAGCTGGGCAAATTAGAGCCGTTATAGAACGGCATTATGAGACGTATTATTTAACAGGCGCTCCTGTTTTAAATGAGGCTTACAGTTTAGGGATTTTTAAAGAGAGTTCGGTCTTTGGTATCTTAACCGTGTTGATTATTACGCTTATGCTGCTCTTTTTACTGCCTAATAAACGGTATTTAAGTGTGGCTTTGCTGTGTGTGGCAGTCCCCATAGCGTTACTTTTTGGTATCATTACCTCTTTCGGGTTTTCATTAAATATGATCTCGATGCTTATCCCTACCATTTTAATGGTGTACAGTGTAAGCGATGCCGTGCATATTATTAATATTTACCATAAAGAAGGTTTAAAAGGCGGCCAATCCTCTAAAATAGACGTACTAACTGCGGCGATCTACAAAAGTATAACGCCGTGTTTCTATACCACTTTAACCACCTTTGTGGGTTACTTTGCATTATACATATCGCCGCTTACTGAATTTAAAAACATGGGAATATTTACCTGTATAGGTTTGGTATTGAGTTTTACTTTGGTGTATGTAATTACTATTATTGGCTTTAGTGCGATGGATTTAAATTTTAAAACAGCCACTCCTGTTTTAAATTTAAAAGGGTACAACCAGTCTAAAGTTGTAGCATGGTTAAATAACTGTACCTCTAAATATAAAAACAGCATTATTATAGGGTTTACTTTAGTCTTGTTATTTGGTGTGTATTCTGTTTTTAAAGTCAAATTAGATACCAATTCTTTAGATTTATTGGCCGAAGGCAAGGCAAAAACAGATTTACAACGTGTAGAGTCTCAATTGGGGAGCAGTTCGCGTTTGCAATTAAATATTAGTGCGAAACGCAATACAATGTTAACACCAGAAGCTTTAGAGCAATTAGAGCGTTTTCAAAATAAACTGCAAGCCTATCAATTAACCACATCGCCCGTAAGTATTGTTAATGTGAAATCCTTTTTACAACAGCGGCATCCCGTGTTGTTTCAAAATAACATTTCGGAAGCAAAGGTTAGTGCAACCGTATCTGAGATAGGCGCTAAAAGCAGTCCATTTTTCAAGTTGTTTTCAGAAGATTTTAAAACCGCAGGTATTGTACTTGGGGTTAAGGAAATAAAAACATCGGAACTGAGACATTTGTTAACGGCCATACAAACCGATTTTGACACAGCTTTTGATACCAATGCCTATCAACTTCAGATCAACGGATTCTCAGTCGTCTTTTCACAGCTCAATGATTTTATTCTAGAAACGCAGTTCAAATCCTTTTTCGCGGCCTTTTTTGTCGCATTTCTGTGTCTATTGGTATTTATTCGCAGTTTGCGAACTACAATTTTGGTGCTGATTCCTAATATTTTACCCTTAGCTTTATTGGCTATTTTTATGAGTTTACTTGATATTCCTTTAGACGTGTCTACAGCCATGATTACCCCTATAATGTTAGGGATTGCTATGGACGACACCATTCATTTGGTGTACAAATACAAGGCTTCTAAAACAAATACGACTAGCCCAGAACATAGAATTGACGCGGCGATGGTCTATACCGGTAATGCTTTATTTTCAACAACCATCGCCTTAGTTGCGGGCTTTTTAATTATAAGTTCTAGTGCAGTGCCTTCGGTTAGAGATTTTGGCTTGCTCTGCGCGGTTACAGTAGCTATAGCTTTAATCACCGATATATTTTACCTGCCCGCCTTGTTGAAAAAGTTTGATAGGTAATTCGTTAAAATTTTCTAAATCAAAGCACAACTAA
>CAZLTR010000141.1:0-5883 GCA_964562415.1 uncultured Hyunsoonleella sp.
ACCAGAAATCATAACTACTGGTATTTCTGGTTTTAATTTACGTGTCGCTTCTAAAACCTCTACACCATCCATCTTAGGCATTTTTATATCGCAAAGTACCAGATCGTAATCTGTCTTTTTTATTTTGTCCATTCCAGACAAGCCATCTTCTGCTTCTTCTACCTCGTACGTGTCACTTTCTTCTGAAAGAATCTTTACCAGAACACGTCTTATCGCGGCTTCATCTTCTATAATTAATAATTTTGGCATATACGCTATATTATATTTTAAACTTAATTCCTGTTCTTAAATAAAACGCGTTTACATCATCTAATTTAAAAACTTCATCTCTATTTCTATCACGCAAAACGTTATTTAATCGAAATGTATATCCTGTATACAAATATCCTACCAAATGTTTTGTAAACAAATATTCATACCCTAAACCTCCTACTATAACAGATAAGGATATTTCTTTTACGGTTTGTCCATTAACCATTATAGGGTCCTGTATATTCGCAAGATAACCATCAAGCCCTACAAAAGCTTGGATTTTATTCTTTTTATTTATCGTGTATTTAAGATTAGACTTAGGCACACCTGCATTATAACTCCAAAAGTCATTTATTTTTCTAAAGTAACTAATAAAGGGTAAAGGAAATGGAATTCCTGTTGTTGTATTAAATGTTAAACCCAAAATTAATCGATAAGGATGTTCTAAACGTGTGTCTTTAGTCTTATCATTTATAGCAAAGATACCACCGTTTAAGAAAATATCGTTAGACGTAATACTTTGGGATAATGTAGACGCAATTCTAGGGTTAAATTTAAACCCAGCACGCCATTTTTTATTCCACTTAAAAGTATACGCTAAATTAAAATCGATAACATAAACTTCGTCCAGTTTGTTAGTATCAAACGGGTAATCTTCTTCTAAATCTAAAATGATGTTGTTAAACTCTGCCCCTAAAATTAAATAGTTACTTGCTTTTAGTTTTATTGGAAAATTTAAAAGCGCTCTTAATCTTGTGTAACGGTCATCAGATTCACTTTGCGGAATAAAAGAATATTCTAATCGTGCCAAATCTGTAAGTTGCGCATGCCCTAACATACTTATAAAAAACATAAAAAGACACCACTGTTTTACTGTAAATTTCATTGTATATATTGTATTGTTTACAGCTTTTGCTGTGAAATAATATGAATATCTCGCTGTGGAAAAGGTATACTAATGCCATTAGCTTTAAATGACTTATCAATATTAAACCTAAGATCACTTTTAGGAATAGCGGCTTGAAAACTATCATTAAGTGTAAAAACCAATTTAAACTCTAAAGCACTATCTCCAAAATTTGTAAAAAGGACTAGAGGCTCTGGATATTTTAATATGTGCTCATGGTTATTTGCCGCTTCCAATAGTAACTGTTTCACCAATTCTATATCGCTTCCATAAGCAACTCCTACGGTTATATGCTCTCTAGTAACTTTACCATTTTGAGTCCAATTGTACAAACTATTGGTAAGGTATAAATGATTAGGAATCACAAGCACTTTATTGTCTATAGTCACAGCCCTTGTTGTTCTCAGTTTGATTTCTTCTACCCGTCCTACTTTGCCTTCTAATTCTATAATATCTCCAACATGTACAGACTGATCTATCAAAATAAAAATTCCAGAAATTATATCTTGAAACAAGGTCTGTAAGGCCAAACCAATACCAATTAATAATGCTGCAGATGCTGCAAATACCGCAGTAACATCGAAACCTATAGAATCAAAAACCACAAGCATTACAACCATATATATAACCCATCTGGCAAATGAAAACACCGTATTAAACTTGACTTTATCTTCATCTGGCATTTTTCGTGTTACCAAACGTTTAACCCATCTTAAAAAATAACTTGTAGCAAACATTACAAGCACAACTAATAAAATGTATTTTACTTTAAGAATAATATGGTGTGTATCTTCACCTGTTCCTAATGAAAAATCGAAAAGCTTAAATTCTAAAAAGTCTATGAACTTTTGCCAAGCAGAGCTCTCTTTAATAGCTTCACTTACATTTTCTACCTCCTGACCTATTTTTTCTGTGACGTTATCCTGCATTTTAATACTTAATCCATTTTAAAATTTCTTTATAGCTTGGTTTTTTACCATACATTAAAATACCTATACGATATATTTTTGCTGAAAACCATACGGTTAGTATAAAAGTTCCTATCAATATAATTAAAGCTAAGAGTTGTTGCCAGATAGGAACACCAAAAGGAATACGCATTAACATGACCACAGGAGATGTTAAAGGTATGAATGAAAATACAGTCGATACGGTACCATGCGGATCTTCTATTACAGTAAAAAAACCTAGATAAACTGCCAGGATTAAAGGCATTAATATTGGTAACATAAATTGTTGCGTATCGGTTTCATTATCTACGGCTGCACCAATGGCCGCATACAGCGAACTGTATAAAAAATAGCCTCCAACAAAAAAGCATAAAAATGCTATAATTAAATTTGTTAATGGCAAATTAAAAAAACCTTGTATGGCTTCTTTAATTTCTGGCTGTAATTCTTGAGATGACACCGTTTGTGTTAGAGCCATTTGTTGCGGTGTTTGCAACTCTGCTATATCTATACCCAAAATAGCAGACGCTATAAACATTAATACGCTCCCTAAACATATCCAAATTGCAAACTGCGTAATTCCTGCTAATGAAGTGCCTATTATTTTACCTAACATAAGTTGTGCGGGCTTTACAGAAGATATAATAACTTCAATAATGCGACTTGTTTTTTCTTCTATAACACTTCTCATGATCATATTACCATATATAATGATAAACATAAATAACAAATACCCCGCTGCGCCACCAAAAATAAGTTTGACAAAACTATCAGATTTAGATGTTGTTTTACCTTTAAAATTTTCTTGAGATATGTTCACACGTATTTTCGACGCTTCAATCGTTTCTATATCTAATCCAATCGCTTCATAATTCAATATTGTAAGACGCCTTTGCAATTTACGCTCTAACTTAGAAATAACAGATAATGAAGGTGATGCATCAGAATAAAACGTTATCTCTTTAGATAACGTTTTAATATCGGTATTATTTTTTATATGAAGTAAACCATATCCCGAAGATGCTGTAACCAAATCTTTAGCCTCCTCCAAGGCCATTCCAGATAAATAATGGTAAGTGATAAGATCTGTACTTTTAAATGTAGAATTAAGCAAACTCGATTCGTCCAATACTGAAATAACACGAACTTTAGCATTATTTACTTTAGATAAATAAGCTATCGTACTAATAAGTATAATAATGATAACTGGACTTAGAACAGTCATAATTATAAATGCTTTATTTCGCACTTTAGCAATATACTCCCGTTTTATGATAAGTGGTAAATGATTCATAAACTACTCTACTTTATGGGTTACAGTTTCTATAAAAATGTCATTTACACTAGGTATTAATTCCACAAAATGAAAGACTTGTCCTATAGACGTTAAATAATTTAATAAATCGTTAGGGTCGTCTCCTTTGGCTAGCTTTACATTTAATTGTAAACCAACATGCAAACTTTTAAAATGAGCTGGAGAAATATCAAATTGGTCTGCAAGTCTATTTTGAACTTCCAAAGCATTGTCAACTTTCAATCCTATTTCTTTGGTATTTGACTTGTAAGCACGTTTTATTTCTAAAAGATTCCCATCTAGTATTTTATTAGATTTGTGTATCAACGCAATATCATCACACAATTCTTCAACAGATTCCATTCGATGTGTTGAAAATAATACTGTAGCCCCTTTTTCTCTCAATCTTAAAATCTCATCTTTAATAAGATTAGCGTTTATAGGGTCGAAACCAGAAAACGGTTCATCAAAAATAAGTAATTTAGGCTCGTGCAGTACCGTAACGACAAACTGAATTTTTTGAGCCATCCCTTTAGAAAGCTCTTGTATTTTTTTATCCCACCAGTCTCCAATCTCTAACCTCTCAAACCAATATTTTAAACGTGCCTTTGCTACAGATTTGCTCAAACCCTTTAGTTGTGCGAGGTATAAAGCTTGTTCTCCAACTTTCATAGATTTATACAATCCACGTTCTTCAGGTAAATATCCAATATCTTTTATGTGAGAAGGGTTTAAAGCTACACCGTCTAAAGTCACGGTTCCAGAATCTGGAAACGTAATTTGATTTACGATTCTTAAAAGCGTTGTCTTTCCTGCTCCATTAGGACCTAAAAGCCCATAAATACTGCCTTTAGGAACAGTTATAGAGACTTCATTTAATGCTGTAAAGTCTCCAAATTTTTTACTGGCATTAGTGACTTTTAATAAATTATGCATTCAGAATTTTGAATTGATAAATGGTAGTAAATATATTAAATGTTAACGAGTAAGACTGTCGGTATACTCTAAAAGCTGAATGAATTTGAAAAAAAATATTTTTTTTGTAAGGTTCTATTTTTTTGTGCGACAAAATAAAAAAAATGCTATAAAACAAAACCCACCCTTAACGCAAATTAAGGATGGGAAAAAAATTGCTATGAAAAAGAAAAATTATCGTTAAATTGATTAACGATACTCAAATATAGTTTTTTTTTCTTAACTAACAGCAAAACTATTAAAATAAGTTTCCTTTTATGTTAAAAATCTTGAATTTTGAATGATTTTTAACACTATATGAGATGTAATTCATTTATAAACAGATCGTTAGCCTAAATAGAAAATCTCACAACTACACGTAAGAATAGTTGTAAGATTTTAATTAATTTATAATTGTAGCTTAATATTAATTAAGAAAACATGTCTTTTACTTTTTCAAAAAAGGACTTGTCTGAACTTTCTGGCTTAGGAGAGAAATGCTCATCTTCTAACATGTTTTCAAAAAATTCGCGCTGTTGTTTATTTAAAGTTTTTGGTGTCCATACGTTAACATGTACTAATAAATCACCCTTTCCATAACCATTAATACTTGGTATACCTTTACCTCTTAAACGTAAGATTTTACCAGATTGCATCCCTGCTTCAACCTTAATCCTAACTTTTCCTGTTACAGTTTCAATTTCTTTAGACGTTCCTAAAACAGCTTCTGGAAAGCTAACATATAGGTCGTAATGTAAATTATCGCCTTCGCGCTGCAAGTTATCGTGATCTAATTCTTCAATGGCCACTAACAAATCACCCGATATACCATTTCCTGGTGCTTCATTTCCTTTTCCAGACACTTTAAGCTGCATACCATCTACAACACCTGCAGGAATTTTAATTGAAACCGTTTCTTCTGCTACTTTTAAACCTTGAGCATCTGCATCATTAGGACGTTTATCTATGATCTGGCCAGAACCAGCACAGACATTACACGGCGATGCTGTTTGCATGCGACCTAAAATGGTATTTGCTATTCGAGTAATTTGCCCTGTACCATTACAAGTTGTACATGTTTTATAAGAAACTCCAGGCGCTTGTACTTTTCGTTTTACTTTAATCTTTTTTTCAACACCGTTAGCAACCTCTTCTAAAGTTAATTTTACACGTATGCGTAAATTACTGCCTTTAGTACGACGCTGTCCGCCACCGCCGCCTCCAAAACCAGAGAAGCCGCCGCCGAAACCACCACCAAAGATGTCTCCAAACTGACTAAAGATATCATCCATGTTCATGCCGCCGCCATTAAAGCCACCGCCACCTTCAAAGGCTTGATGACCAAACTGATCGTAGCGTGCCTTTTTATCGGCATCACTCAATACTTCATAAGCCTCTGCAGCCTCTTTAAATTTAGCTTCTGCAGTTTTGTCATCTGGATTTTTATCAGGATGAAATTGTATCGCTTTTTTGCGATACGCCTTCTTAATCTCACCAGAACTAGCTCCTTTGCTAAGCCCTAAAAC
>CAZLTR010000141.1:5893-7581 GCA_964562415.1 uncultured Hyunsoonleella sp.
TTTATTGACCAACAACTACCTTAGGGAAACGTATAATGGTATCTCCTAACTTATATCCTTTTTCTACAACATCTACGATCTTACCTTTTAAATCTTCAGATGGTGCTGGTATTTGCGTTATTGCAGTATGTACATCTGCATTGAACACATCGCCTTGTTTTATCTCTACAACAGATAAGCCCTTCTTTTCTAAGGTCGACAAGAATTTTTGATAAATTAATAACACACCCTTTCTTAGCTCTTCAGCTTCTTTATCTTCTTCTATGTGTGTTAATGCGCGCTCAAAGTCGTCTAATATAGGTAATAACTCTATCATTACTTCCTTACTAGCCGTTTTGAAAAGCTCTACACGTTCTTTAGACGTTCTCTTTTTATAGTTTTCAAACTCTGCAAACAATCGCAAGAATTTATCTTTCTCTTTTTGAAGCTCTTCCTTAAGTTGTGCCTCAACAGAAACGTCTTCTTGAGTTTCTTCTTCCTGAACCTCTTCTTGTTCTTGTGCTGTAGCCTCTGTTTCTTTGTCTAAAACTTCGGTTTGATTTGCTTCTATATCTTTTGCTTTTTCTTTCTTACTCATTTTAAATCGTAAATTGTAACTGGTATTAAAGTTGGCAAAAGTACTGCCAATATTGCTAAAATGCCATATTGTCATCAAAATAATTAAACTGTATTTTTGTTTAATGTTTTTTTCATCCTGCAAAACAAATTGTTTACATTTGATATGTCATATTAAAACAAAACATTATGAATTTCTATCTAAAAAATATTTTATCTGCTACGGCACTAGTTTTAGCAATTGTATCTTGTAAAGAGAAAGCTAAAGAAGCTGAAACCACAGAAGTTGAGCAAGTTGCCGAAGTAAAAGCAGAATCTATCGCATATACTGTAGATACAGCTGCATCTACCATAGAATGGAAAGGTTATAAACCTACAGGTTCCCACAATGGCTCTTTAAAATTAGCTTCTGGTACTTTAAATACAACTGATGGTAAAATTGGCAGTGGTACTTTTTCCATAGATATGAACTCTATTACCGTATTAGATATTCCTGAAGATAATGAGGGGAATGCTAAACTTACAGGGCATTTAAAAGCTGAAGATTTTTTTAACGTAGCAGCGCATCCTAATGCCAGCTTTAAAATTACTGGGCTTGAAACTGTAGATGGCAAAACCATGTTATCTGGAAATCTAACCATTAAAGACATTAAAAATAATGTTACTTTCCCTGTAACAGTTTCTGAAAATGCAGGGACTATATCCTTAAAGAGTGACACCTTTACAATTGATCGTACAAAGTGGAATATAAAATATGGATCTAAATCCTTTTTCGACAATTTAGGCGATAAGTTTATCAATGATGATATTGAATTAAAAGTAGATGTAAACGCTAAAAAATCTTAATTCAATTTATTTAACCCAATGCATAATCTGGGTTAAATATAAGTTTAAACGAAAAAAAGCTATTTCCTTAAAGGAAGTAGCTTTTTTTTAATGGTTTATGTTTCTTTTTAGTGACAAATACTGTTTACTTTATGTTTCATTAACCAATAAAATAATATCAAACTTTATGCCAATATCTTTAAGAATAGTGAGGAATTTTTCCTTTAACCCCCTTAAAAAAGGATTTTAGAACTTTTAAATCTGCATCAATATCAAAGAACATAGACATTGGATTTGCCTTTGATGTG
>CAZLTR010000141.1:7591-9700 GCA_964562415.1 uncultured Hyunsoonleella sp.
ATTAAAAGGAGTCGAAAAGCATGTTTTTTTGTGTTCAAAATCTAAAGCAAACATCACAATAGGAACTTTAGCTGTTTTAGCTATGTAATAAAACCCTGTTCGCCATTTGTCCACTTTTTTTCTAGTGCCTTCTGGAGCTAAAGCAAGCCTAAATGTTGTAGTATTATAAAATAATTTAGCAATAGCTTTTACAACATTATTATTGGAGTGTCTATCTATAGGCTGGCCTCCTAGGGCTCTAAAAAAATAACCAAAGGGAAAAGTAAACAACGCTTTTTTACCTATAAAACTTATCTTTATATCTAAAATAGCTCGCACTAATACACCAACATAAAAATCGTGCCAGCTGGTATGAGGCACCGCTATAATTATAGCTTTTGGCAACCTTTTAAGCTCTTGGAAATGTCCTTCTAACTGCCAGCCTAATACCTTAAAATATATAAATTTTGCAAGTTGTTTTCGCATTTTACATGCTTAAATATAAATCTTTAATTTTTTTAGGGGTTATGCTTTTCTTCCAATGCCTTCCTAATGTATTTTCCCATAAATATTCTAAGCTTAAAGCAATATCTACCATCCTATTTATGTCTTTCTCTAAAACATTTAAACACAAGCCTTCTGGTACTATTATATCATGTAGCTCTAACATTTTATTAAAAAGAAGTACGTCTTCTGCATAAAATTCTTCTAAATATTTAAACACAATACATATCGCCTTATTGTGTTGTAATTCTAATATGTAAGATAAGCCATAACTTAAAGCTTGTGCAATTCCCATTTGCGTATAATTTGTAGGGATACCACTATGCCATGAAGCGACCATTAATTTATCTTGTGCTTCTCGTTTAGAAAGCTCTTGTTGTATAAATACGTCTATACACAATCTATATGCTATATCACTGTAACTTGTGCTTAATGTATTTCGATTAAAACTGTGTTTACCTTCTACTGCCTTAATAAAACAATGCACCCCTGTGTAAAACCAATCTTGTTTTAACACAGTACGGGTTAACTCTGGATCTAATAGTACTTGATTAAAACACAAAAAATTAGAATGGACTTCTATTTTTTCGTCAGCACCAATTAAGGTTATACTGTTAGAAGCCTCTACTCCCGAGCCAGAAATAGTAGGAATGCCAACATGGTACACGCCATTATGTTTTAATTGCGCCATGCCTCGGTAAGCCTCTATAGATCCTTCATTTGTTAGCATGACTGCTACCGCTTTAGTTAAACCAAGTACTGCAGCTCCCCCCACTCCTATAATTACAGAAGGCTTTTCTTTAGAGGTTAATATTAGATCTTCTACAAGCGTATCTACCGTATGTGTTAGGCGTGCTGCTTTACTTGAAACATAGTGTATTTTATCGGCATAACTTAAAGGAATTCTTGAAGTTACTTCGGCTTCGGCTTTGAGCGCATCGTCGACTAAAAATATAAATGGTGCAACACTATTAACACGACAGGGTTCTAATAAGTCTTGTAATTGATTAAAAATACCTCTCCCAAAACTAACATATGGCAGCATCGCTCTATTATTTAAATACATTACCTTTTTTATCTTTAAATCGTATTAAACCAAACTTGATTCTCTCCTACTGTAAAATGCTACTACATTAGAGGTAATACCCTAAAAAGTTCATCCAGAGATGCTATAGTTTCATAAGTTTTACCTTGGGTCTCTAGATGGGTTACCATTTCGTGTGCCCAAGTGGTATGAAATGGGACATGAACTGCCTTTGCATTAATATTTACTAAAGGCAAAACATCTGATTTTAAAGAATTTCCAACCATCAAAAAATGATCAGGGTCTACTTGCAAATGCTCTAAAAGCCTTGCGTAATTTTCTTCTTTTTTATCACTTAAAACTTCTATATGATGAAAATAAGTACCTAATCCCGATTTCTCTAATTTACGTTCTTGGTCCAATAAATCACCTTTGGTTACTAAAATTAACCTATAACGTTGTGACAATTTTCCTAACACCTCTTCGACACCTTCTAATAGCTCTACAGGAGCATTAAGCATTACTTTGCCTATGTTAATAATACGTTCTATTGTTGTATTAGGTATGGTATAATTAGAAAGTTCTAATGCACATTCTATCAT
>CAZLTR010000142.1:0-2249 GCA_964562415.1 uncultured Hyunsoonleella sp.
CACCGTAAAAGGCAAAATCAACCAATTGCGATTGAAACTGGTCAATATTGAAATACGTTTTACAAAAAGGAATAAAAACACCGTTAGAAGCGGCAATAAATCCCCAAAAGAAGAATACAGTTACTAAAGTTGTTAAAGCTGAGGTGTTATTTTTGCTAGTCATACTTGAATTTTATCGCTTAGAGTTCGTTTTACTGCACCTAAGATACTAAAATGTGACATATACCACTCCTTTACCAGATTTATATCTGGGTTTAAAACTCTAATGTATTTTTGTAGAGGTTTTATGCATTACCATGTTATTCCTTTTATATGTTCTATTTGATGTCTCACAGGTCTTAAGGATAGAAGTGCTCTAAAAAGAGTTTGTTTCTATTCCAAAGATTGCATTACTTGTTTTAAATGCTACAGTCCTTTTTTAAACAAATTCTAAAACAATAGACCTCTTATTTTTTAATAATTTGCTTTATATACCTGCCTTTATCGCTTTCTACAGTAACAAAGTATACTGCTGCTTTAAGCGATTCTAAGTTAAGTGTTAGGTTTTGATTTGTATCTAAGAGGGTGTGATACACTAAAGCTCCTGTTATGCTGTACACCTTAACGCTGGACAAAGTATTGTTTTTTAGATTAACAATGTTAAGCGTATTAATTACAGGGTTAGGGTATACGGTTAGATCTTGTAATGTGTTATTTGCAGGCACTGTACTTAGAGTTGCTTCTACTGTTATTGTAAATACATATTGAGTAGGGTTACCAGCTTGGTCTGCAACAGATAGGGTAACTTCATGATTACCCACGCTAAGTGCTGTGCCTGCTATTGGGTTTTGTATAATTTCTGTGGTTTGTGTACAATTATCTGTAGCACGGGCTGCGGCTGAAAAGTCTTCTAAACTATAGTTTCTCGTATTTTCATTAGCTATTCTTATGGTATTGCTTTCTGGTAATGTTGCTATATCGAATACAGGAGCTGTGTCGTCTGTCACGGTAATGGATTGCGCGCAAATTAAAGCATCTCCTCCGGGCAAGGTAGCTGTCCAGTTTACAATAGTTTGCCCCAAAGGATAAGTACCTGTAGCGTTGTTAGTATTGTTAAAGTCGTTAGTTATTGTAGCTTCTACTGGTTCTATTCGTGGTATACACAATTGAAAATAATTGCCACAATTTGGAGTGTCTATAGGAACAGAGGTATTTCGTCTTACTCTAAAACTAAGATCTGTACCAAAGGTAGAAATCCAACCGTTCCAAAGGGCTGCTGAAATAAAAACTGGAAATGCTACATCTGTACATTCTGGTCTTATTCGCGAACGGTTAAATATAATATTGCCATCTGGCCCGTCTATAATTAAGCGCTGTGAGGAATCAAAAAATGGGCCGTTTACTATAATATTCATTGTGAAGCCCTCTTCAACCATTACAACGTCTCGTATGGTTGTAAATGTATTGTCTAAAAGATTTCTGTTTGTAAATGTATTAAAGGGTACCGGCTCTCCACAATCAATGTTAATCACCTCACATGCTGCTGTAATACTTGGCGGTGGTACAGAAACCAAAGCTTGGCAATCATTAGCCTCTATATTAGTTTCTATATCTGCGCTACAAGCAAAAATTGGAGTATTAGCATCGACTACTGTTACGGTTTGGGTACACGTAAAATTGCCGTTAGGTGTATTAACTGTCCAAATCACTTCGGTATTACCTACGGGGTACGTGCTTGGTGCATTGTTGCTTACTGTAAAACCGTCGCATAATTCTCCAGGCAAATCTCCCAGAGCAACGTTGGTCGCAAAACAGCTGTCTGCATCTGTATTTACGGTTACAGGTTCTGGACAGGTTAAATTGCTTATCCCGCAAATTACCTCTAAAGTAACAGCATTTGTGGTTACCTGAACATCCCATATGCGTCCTGTTGGAAGTTCTGGAAGATTAAAATTATCGAAATTACCTGTACTGGAATTAAAGCTAAGCACTTCAAATGCATCTCCTATCTCAGGAATATAATCATCTATAAGACTAATAGTGTAGCTCCCATTACTATTTAGCGTGGTATTCGTTACCAACCTATCAAACGTTGTTGCATTTCTTAATTCTAAAACTATAGTGCCATTCTGCGTTAGCGCACCTGTAAGTGTGTATGTGCCTATAGGGTTAGTTGGAGAGCTTCTAGGTGCTATAATTCCAGTGTTTGTAAAGTCGCCCACGTGACTTGTGTTTCCTGCTATAGTGTGATTTGTATTCGTAAAACTTTC
>CAZLTR010000142.1:2349-9659 GCA_964562415.1 uncultured Hyunsoonleella sp.
ATTCGCTTGATTTGTCCAATCACCACTTCCTGAATAGGTAAATGTGGTTTGCGCATTATAGACCAAAGGCAATAGAACCAATAGACAGCATATGATAAGGTCATGATATTGACTTTTTATCAAGATTTTATTGGGTTTGCGTAGGGTGTTAAATAAGATTAAGTTTGGTGCAATTTGGTTTTGCTGTAGCATAAGATGTGTGTTTGTGTAAATGGAAGTTAAATCCACAAGGTTTTAACAGCACATCTTTAGATCCGCTATCGTATGTTGTAGTCTTTACAAAGCATTACGGATATTACTAAATTTACTGCATGGTATACGGTAAACTTAAGCATAAGGCTTGGATTTGGGGTTTTAAGCAATTTACAGGACTAAAATACTAAAAATCAATTAAAGAATGTGTAAGAGCGTACTTCTTTTCGTTTAGGTCTATTATTGCGATGGTCTTATTTACATGTTGTATTTTGAGTTTGTTTTAGTATTTAACGCGTATTAACTTAACAAAACTATAAGATTTAGAAATGGTTAATATGGTATATTTACCTAAAAAAATAGAAATTGTGCGTTTTGTCTTTGTCGTTCTCATTTTTATAGTCATAGAGGTTTATGCGTTTCAAGCCTTTCGTTCTATATCAAAACATTTAGGATTAACACTTTTGTATTGGGGAGTAACGCTGCTTGTTGTAGGGAATTGTATTGTACGTTTGTATGGAACAACCAGAGCAGACTATGGAAATCCGCAAGCATTCGCATTTGGGTTTTTAATAGCGCTTTTAGTCCCTAAGCTTATAATTATAGCCCTAATGTTTGCTGAAGATGTATTTAGGGTGCCTCAAGGCATTTTTAGATATTTTACCGAAGGCAGGAATGAAGGGGTGTCGTATTTGCCATCTCGAAGAGCTTTTCTGTCTAAATTGGCATTAGGACTTGCTGCGATTCCTTTTGGCGCTATTCTTTATGGGATGTATAAGGGCAAGTATAATTTTAAAGTGTTGGAATATACATTGCATTTCGAAGATTTGCCAGAGGCCTTCGATGGGTATAAAATTACGCAGATAAGTGATGTGCATTCTGGTAGTTTTGATGATCCTGAGAAGGTGAGTTACGCTATAGATTTAATAAATGCTCAAAAGAGTGATGCTATCCTTTTTACAGGTGATATGGTGAATAATCAATCTTCTGAAATGAGGCCTTATATCTCTACTTTTAGCAAGTTGAAGGCTAACGATGGATTGTATTCGGTATTAGGGAATCACGATTATGGCGATTATATAAGTTGGCCTTCAGAGGCTGCTAAAAAACAGAATTTAGAAGACTTAAAGCAAATTCAAAAAGAGATAGGATTTAACTTGTTGCTTAATGAAAGTCGGTATATTGAGAAGAATGGCGAACGCATCGCTTTAGTAGGTGTAGAAAACTGGGGCGCTGGAGGTTTTAAAAAAGCAGGGGATTTAAAAAAGGCAGCAGCGGCTATAAACAAGAATGATTTTAAAATTTTGTTAAGTCATGATCCGTCGCATTGGGAGCGGCAAGTTATTGCAGACGATTACCACTATCATCTTACTTTAAGTGGGCATACGCATGGCATGCAATTTGGAATAGAAATACCAGGTTGGTTTAAGTGGAGTCCTGTAAAATGGCGCTATAAGTATTGGGCGGGCATCTATAAAGAACAAGGCCAGTATATAAATGTAAATAGAGGCTTTGGATATTTAGGTTTTCCAGGGCGTGTAGGGATATGGCCAGAAATTACCGTAATTACCCTTAAAAGAGGGGGGCGTAATGCTTAAATCTCAATGTTATATTAAAAAGATCTATACGCTTAGGTATTCTACAGTAAATCCTATTGTAAGCTAAACTTTTTAACTCTACCATATTATTACTGTATTGGTGTTAGCAAAGCCTTAGCACGTATGACGTATCAAGACGATATTAGGCGCCTTTTATGTTTAAATTGGCTTAATTAACAGGAAATGTTGTATGTGTTCTGAAATTGTTTACTTTTATAAACGACTAATAGCAAATCCATACCTTGTAAATTGCTTAAATAAGAAGTAATGTTAGAAAAAAACACCTTCTACTGTTTGGATTAAAATAGTGTGAATATGTCAAAATTTGGAGAATTAATAGATGTAGATATTCCTATTCTGTTTGATTTTTATGCGGAATGGAATGATCAATCTACAGCAATGCATCCTGTACTTAGAGATGTAGCTGCTGCTCTTGGCGACAAAGCCAAAGTGATCAAAATTGATATCGAAAAGAATCAAGAGCTTGCAGATGCCTTGCGCGTTAAAGGCCTTCCTACTTTAATTATCTATAAAGATGGTGAAATGAAGTGGCGCCAAAGTGGGGAGTTAGATGCCAATACACTTATAGGAATTCTTCAGGACTATTTCTAAAAGGGTAAGGCCTCAAACCGATAGCCTTTTTTCGCAAAGTATTCTAAAACTTTTGGCAAAGCGTATTGCATGTTTTTAGACGCTTTTAGGCTGTCATGAAATACAATAATACTACCGCGTTCTGCTTTAGATATGACATGTTTTAAACAACGTTCCTTGCTGATACTAGCATCCCAGTCAAAAGAAAGAATATCCCACATCACAATATTGTAACCCAGTTGCATTAAAGATTTTCCCTGTGCTCGAGTGAGTTTGCCGTAGGGAGGTCTAAATAGTTGCTTTTTAGGAGTTAGTCCGTGTTTTAAATAGATGCGATCTAGCTGCTGCTGTGCTTTTTTAGTGTCATTCAAATAAGTTGCCTTAGGTGTAAACCACCCCTTTAAATGCTGTTGGGTATGGTTGCCTATAGCATGGCCTTTTAGGAGTGTTTGTTTAAATAGTTCGGGGTACTGTTCAATATTATTGCCAATACAAAAAAACGTAGCCTTTGCATTATAGTGCTCTAAAAGTTCTAAAGTCCATGGGGTTATTTCGGGCGTTGGTCCATCATCAAACGTGAGGTATAATACCTTTTCTAAAGTTGTAATATCCCAAATGTACTTAGAGTACAGTGATTTTACAACTTTAGGGGTTTTTACAGGTATTAAAGGCATTGGCCATGGTTTTTTTATTCAGTTGGGGCCACCAAACCAGTGGTATCTACAGGGATTTTTTGTTTAGAAGCCTCTGGGATTTCGGTGCTTTGCGGTTCTCCTCCATAAAACGATCTAAAGAGTTTTAAATAATTATTAAAGACTTCTCCTTCTTTTTTAGCTAAGTCCTCATCGTATTGAATAAGTACATCTACTAAAGATTTGTAACGTTGTATGTCTGTGTAAATATCTTCAAATAGCGCCTCTTGGTTTTCTAATGATAAGCCACTATAGTAACTTAGATTTTCTTGGTATTTTTTACTAACACTAAAGAATAGATTTTGTGCTTTTTCCTTACGCCCTATTTCGTAATAGGAACCAATATAAGGTTCTAATAGAGTGTAATAGCCAAAGTAGTCTACAGGCATGTTTTTCATAGCAATGTCTGCAATTTCTTCAGCTTTATCAAGTTGTTTTTCGTTAATGAGCTCTTCGGTAAGACGTGCCAGATTGCCGCGATAGGTAATGGCATTACGACGTGTTTCTGTATCGTGATAAATATCTGGACTACCACTGTTCCCCCAGTTCCATCCTTTTACTTTATTGTACATGAGCTCGGTATCAACACGACCCATATCGAAAGGATTGGCTCTGTCAATTTCGGTTTTAATAGGAACTAGTTTATAACACATACCATCTAATTGTAAGTAGTTTTTCATCCAGATATAATCGTCGTCTCCAAAGCTTCCTCCAGAAAAATAAATAGGGCGTTTCCAGTCGTTATTAGCGATAATATCTAGCATAAGCAGACGGTTTTTATAAACGGCACTGTTTTTAACTCTAATGTAAACGGTGTCTACCATCTTACTGGCATCTTTTTGTTTTACAATACCATATTTTAAAGCATTGGCTTTATTTACAGGGATACTTAAGTGTTCTGTAAGCAGGTAATTGGTGTTGAGGTCTTGTCGTCTCACGTTAGATA
This sequence comes from uncultured Hyunsoonleella sp., assembly GCA_964562415.1. Classification (GTDB taxonomy): domain Bacteria; phylum Bacteroidota; class Bacteroidia; order Flavobacteriales; family Flavobacteriaceae; genus Jejuia. The sequence goes on from CAZLTR010000142.1 coordinate 6,369, forward strand.
AATCGTAGCCTTCTTTTTGTAAGATGTATTTGTACTTTGTTTTTGGATTGTCACTCTGTATGAAATCTATAGCGTACTTTAAGTCTACGGTATCTTTAGTAATAGCATGTATTCTCACATAATCGTTTGTCCCAAATTTATAATCATCGTGTTGTAATTGCGAAGGGATAGGGTCACTTTCGTAAGCCTTACGTTTCATTTGATCGATGTACCAATCGGTTTGAAATAAACTGGTGTTTACTACTCTTACGTCTGTTCGGTAACCTTCAATTTCTTGGGCATACCACAAGGCAAACGTGTCGTTATCTCCAATGGTAAACAGAATGGCGTTTTCATCACAAGAATCTAAATATTTTCTAGCCATGGCTTGAGCGGTATATTTCCCAGAACGGTCATGATCGTCCCAATTGTTGGCAGCTAAGATGCCAGGAACCAAAATAAGACAGGCTAGAGTTGTAATAGGAGCCACTAGCTTTTCCTGTGCCTTAGGCACTATACTTTGCAATGCATCAAAAATAGCATAGACACCAAAACCAATCCAAATGGCAAATACGTAAAAAGAGCCTACTACAGAATAATCACGCTCACGGGGTTCGAAAGGACGTACATTGGTGTATACTTGAATGGCGATTCCTGTAAATAAGAAAAACATAAGCAATACCCAAAATCGTTTTTTATCAATATTTAATAAAAAGAACATACCAATAAGTCCTAAAATTAAGGGTAGGAAATAATATGTATTTCTGGCTTTGTTATTTTTAACGTCACTAGGCAGGTTGTCTTGAGACATGCCCAAGTGCCATTGGTCAACAAATTTAATACCGCTTAACCAGTTGCCATGATTGTCATATCGGCCTTGTATGTCGTCTTGGCGTCCTGTAAAGTTCCACATAAAGTAACGCCAGTACATGTAGCCTAATTGGTATTCTAACAAATAAATAATATTGCTAGGCAAGTCTGGCTTTTCAACATCAATATAGGCTTGGTAGCGTTTTAAGAAGTTATTATAATCGTCGTAATCTACATTCCCATTAGCAACATCTCTTCTAAAATCACTAACAACTTTTCGAAGTTCATTTTGCATTTGGTAATCAGGCTTCAATTTAAAATTGAGAAAGCCTGTAAATTTCATATAGTTTTTAGCGTGTTCGTTACTCCACATGCGAGGGAGTATAGAGGCGTGATTTGAATTGTAATTTTGCTTGGCATCTTTCCAATCGTTTACAATAACATATTCGCCTTTGGCTTTGTCTTTTTCGTATTTAGGTTTGTCGTCTAAATAGGGTTGATTTTCATCTAAGTACGCATATTGGTCTGTAAACTGTGGTCCATAAAACAAGTGTGTTTCTGGGTATTGTTCTAAATTGTAATAGGCTAATAGTTCACGAGCACTAGAAGGGTTATTTTCGTTAATTACCACATTGGCATTGGCTCTTATAGGGAGCATTAACCATGTGGAAAATCCAATAATAATAAAGGTAATGCAAAGCATTGCTGTATTAAGGTGAATAAACTGTTTTTGTCTGGTGTATTTTAAGGCGAAGAAAATAAGACTTACCAATATAATACCAGCGATAATAGAGCCCGAATTAAAAGGAAGACCAACAGCATTCACAAAGAAAATTTCAGAAATACTAAAAATTTTAAGAATATTAGGAGCAAGCAGTTTAAATACAAACAACAATACCGCTACAGAGGCTATATTAGCAATAATAAAGTTTTTAATAGTGATGGTTTTGTAATTTTTAAAGTAATAAATAAGACCAATCACAGGAATGGTGAGTAAACCCATAAAGTGCACCCCAAAAGAAAGCCCTATAATAAATGCTATTAAAATAAGCCATCGGTTACCACGAGGTTTATTCATGTCTTGTTCCCAACGCAGTGCCAACCAAAATAAAGCAGCCATAATTAGTGTTGCCATGGCATATACTTCGGTTTCTACGGCATTAAACCAAAAAGAATCTGTAAATGTAAAGGCTAAACTACCTACTAAACCACTTCCTAAAATAGCTAAGGCTTGCGGTTTGCTAAGTATATGGTCTTTAGAAACTATTTTTTTCAAAAGCAACGTAATGGTCCAAAACATAAACAGTATGGTAAAGGCACTTGCAACACCACTCATCATATTCATCATCCATCCAATACTTGAGTTATCGCCAAAGGTAAAGGTAGAAAAGAAGGCGCCTAGCATTTGAAACAACGGCGCACCTGGGGGATGTCCTACTTGTAGTTTAGAGGATGTTAAAATATATTCGCCAGCATCCCAGAAGCTTACGGTAGGTTCTACAGTTAAACTGTATGTTATAAGTGCAATTAAAAAAGAGAACCATCCTAATAGTGTATTCCATTTTTTAAAATTAAAATCCATCATTTAAAAATCTATGTTTGTTAGGTTTGGCGAATTTAGTAATAAATATCAAACAAGGATAAATATTATAGAACCGTTAACACTAACCTTTGGTCTGTGTTTGGGGTTGCATTGCGTGTTAAATTGGACTGCAAATAAATTTTTTCAAAAATTTCTTGTAGAAATAAATATTTGTTTTAAATTTGCACCCTCAATTGCACATTGGCCTATGGTGTAACTGGCAACACGTTGGTTTTTGGTACCAAAGAGTCTAGGTTCGAGCCCTAGTGGGCCAACAAAATTGAACAAATCCTCACTTTTCTAAGTGGGGATTTTTTATTTTAAAGCGCTGCTTTCTAAGAATTTGTAAAGGCTGTAATTAGACAGTTTATTTAAAAAACATATTCAGAATCTTGATAAAAAACGTTTTTCTGAAATAAACAGAGGTAATTCTGTCAATTTATTAATAAGAGAAACCCTTTTACAAACTTTTTTATTGTATTGTTAAAAAGAGAAGTGAGTACTGTATTGTTTTTTAAGATGAAACCTGCTAAGGATTCTGTAAAAACCACTTAAAAGCTTTAAATATCAAGATAAAATGCTATCTTTGCAGCGTTGAAAGGCGAAAATTAAAAATGTGAGGGGACTAAAGTCCCCTCTTTTTATACTGAAAATGTTCAAAAAGACAGTAAAAGAACTCTTAGATGTGGCGTTAGAAGAACGCTCCGATTTGTTTTTGATTGATTTTAATGTGACCGAAGTAAATCACATAAGAGTATTGCTAGATGGTGATAACGGTGTGTTGGTAGAAGATTGTATGTTTGTTAGTCGCGCCATAGAACATAATCTAGATAGAGAAGAGCAAGATTTTTCTTTAGAGGTTATGGCGGCAGGAGCCACAGCGCCATTAGTAAATAAGCGACAGTATAAAAGACATGTAA
>CAZLTR010000143.1:0-9632 GCA_964562415.1 uncultured Hyunsoonleella sp.
ATTTAGTGAACAATGGCGATCTTAATGCTTTTGCCGAAAAATTGGAAGCACTTATGGAAGACGAAACCCTAAGACGTACTTTTGGAAAAGCAGCTAAAAAAAATGTAGCACGCTACAAAATAGAAACTATTTTGCCCAAATGGGATCATTTATTTAAATCATTGAAACATTAAAATTATGGACAAAAAGTCAATCTTACTTATAATGCCATACGGAAGTGTTGGGGGCATGGAACGACTAGCCTATTCCTTCTATAAACATTACAAAAGTAAAGGTTATGCCATCAAGGCACTTAAATTTATTAAGTTAGAAAGTGACATTATTAATTTTAATGAAGACGAGCTGTTTTTGTCTAATATTGATTTTCATGAAATGTCTAAATTTCAACGGCTTTTGTTTTATATAAAGCTTCCTTTTAAACTAAAAGCTCTAGTAAAACAACATCACATAACCCATTCTATGGCTTTTGGAGACCCTGCCAACTTTTACAGTTCTATAAGTTTTACAAAAGAATTTAAAATAGGCAGCATACATGCGCTTAAAAGTGTTGAAATGAGTGATGCTTCATTTCTCACTAAACTAACAGCATTTGGACTAAAATACACGTATAAAAACCTAAATAAGCTGGTATGCATAAGTCATGCTATAAAAGAAGATCTTATTAAAAATTGTAATTATAAACACAAAGATAATTTGGAGGTCATCTATAACCCTCATGACCTTTCGGAAATTGCAACAAGATCTTTAGAGCCTATCGATGAGGAAAAGGAAATTTCTATTTTTAAAGACGATGTTATTCTGTTTTTAGGAAGGCTGTCTACACAAAAATCGCCTTGGCATCTCATAAAAGCATTTTCAGAAGTATTAAAACAAAAGCCAAATACAAAACTAGTGATTATTGGTGATGGTGATGCTTCTGTAATGGCTTACCTCAATAAATTGATACTTCAATTTAAATGTGTAGAAAACATATTCTTTCTAGGAAGAAAATCTAATCCTTACAAGTATTTAAAAAAAGCATCAGCTTTGGTATTATCGTCTCACTATGAAGGCACCCCTAACGTTATCGTAGAAGCTATAGCGCTTAACATACCTGTAGTATCTTCCAATTGTACAAATGGTATTGGAGAATTAATGTGCATAAACCCCGACATGTATACTATTAGTAATGAAAATGTAGAGGTTGAAGCTGGCATAATTACCCCCAATTTATTTAAAGGAAAATTAGGTGTCCCTCAAAGTATAGAAAACACGGTTTCGTACGAAGAAAAATGCCTGGCAAATGCTTTAAATAATGTCCTTAGCAATTCGCAGGCTTACACAACAAAACTGCTATCGCATAAAGACGATTTATTAAGTAAATTTAATCTAACCAAAGTCGCATCTAAATACTTAAAAAACATATGAGACTAATTTACGATTATTTATACCGCTTCTTATTAATTCCGCATATTCTATTATACAGCATGTCAAAGCACAAAGCTCTAATTGATATGGATATTAAACGTTGGGCGGAAGCTAAAGCATTAAAAAAGAGCAAAAGCAACCTTTTATTTTATTTTCTAACCCATTCCAAAGATTTTAGAACAATTTTTTACTACAGAATTGGAAATATAGGCTCTAAACTATTAAGCTTTTATTGTAGAAAAGAACCCCTTTTTACTATAGATGTGACCACAAAAATAGCTGGAGGCATGCTTACAGGGCATCCTTATGCCACAATCTTAAATGCCGATTCTATAGGAGAAAACTTTTATGTAAACCATTTAGTTACTGTGGGTGAAGTTAATGGCAAACGCCCAACCATAGGTAACAATGTATCTATTTTCACGGGGGCCATAGTCATTGGAGACATTACCATTGGAGATAATGTAAAAATTGGTGCGGGAGCAGTTGTTGTTAAGGATGTACCTAATAACACTACAGTCGTAGGGAATCCTGCAAAAGCTTTAAAAAACACTAAATAATACAAACACATTAAAATGCAAATACAATATATAAACAATTTAAGAGCAGTGGCTTGTATACTGGTGATTTTAACACACTCTGCAATGCCAGCACTTAATGATGCTTTTGGTATTTATATGGTATTCTTTTCGCTTCTTGGCTCTCCAAGCTCTGAACTGTTTGTTTTAATATCGGCCAGTTTACTAGCGCCAACAAAATTAGAACTCATTCCTTTTTATAAAAAAAGATTTTCAAAGCTTATAGGGCCTTTCCTTTTTTGGTCCATAGTAATTTTAATATTTAATTATTACAAAGAAATTATAGCTCTAGAAGATATATTCTTGGGTATATTTTTAATACCGTTTGCCCCTGCTACTGGCATCTATTGGTTTGTATATACCATATGTGGTTTGTATCTTATTATACCAATTATTTCGCCATGGCTCGTAAAAGCTACAAAAAAGGAAATGCGCCTATTACTTAGCATATGGAGCATCACTTTATTTCTCCCATATTTAAACTATATCACAGGAAAAAACATATATGACATTCAAGGAAATTATTATTTCTTTTTAAATTATTTAGGAGGTTTCATTGGTTACTTATTTTTAGGAGTATACCTAAGGAAGTACCCTTTAACCTTTAAAAGTAAAATGTATGCTTTGCTTAGCATTCTTTTCTTCTTAAGTCTAGGTTTAATTCCTATAATAATAGGTTATGGCTTTAATCGAGAATTACTCATTATAGCTCAGGATAACCTGTCCTTTACTAGTGTAATGTTTGTTATTTCTATTTTTTGCTTTTTTCAAAATTTCAAATTACCAAATATTATAGAATCTGCTTTCAATGTAGTTGCAAAGTATTCTTTTGGAATATATTTAATACATATTATTGTGGTTAGAGATATTGTATGGTCTTTTTTAAATGACAACCGAATTTCTCATCCAATTATAGAAACACCAATTATCTGTATTATCTCCTTGATACTTTGTATCATTGTAGTGTGGTTGATAAGCTTTTTACCTAAAAGTAAATATATTGTTGGTGTATAAGTAATCATTAAATGCTAACTAATGTAAATATAAATGATAGATTTTGTACCCTTACATGAGTATTATAATATATTCATTCATTTTTGTGCTTTTCTAGTTTTAGCAAACTTAGCACATGCGTATACTTTAGATTTTGATAACGTTAAAAACATCAAATTTTTAAGAACATCTGGTTGGGTACTGTTTATTCTTGTTGTTCTATATTTAGGATTACGCCCCATAAGTGGTGTTTTTGGAGACATGGGAACTTATTCTATTTATTTTCGACGTTACGCTGCTGGAGGCCCAGTAACCCTAGAAAAAGATATTGTTTTTAATTACTACATGAAATTTCTATCTGGTCTTGTACCAATTCATGGGTTTTTTCTAGTCACAGAATTTCTTTACATCACTCCTATGCTTTTAATAGCCAAGCGCTATTTTAAGCACCTTTGGTTTTATGTTTTTTTTATGTTTATAATATCTTTTTCATTTTATACTTATGGTACAAATGGTATTCGAAATGGCCTAGCGACTTCCCTATTTCTTTGGGGCTTATGTTTTCGGAAGAAAAAAATAATTATGGGGCTGTTTTTTTTAATAGCAGTACTCTTCCACAAAACATTAACCTTACCTATTATGGCTTTTGTCGTTACCTACTTTTACAATGATGCTAAAGTATATTTAAAATTTTGGTTATTGTCTATACCGCTTTCTCTATTTTTGGGTTCTGCCTTTATTCTCTTATTTACAAGTTTAGGTTTTGGTGATGATAGATTAGCAGGTTATTTAACGTCTAAAGCTGATACCAAAGCATTTAGTAGCACTGGTTTTAGATGGGACTTTTTATTTTATAGTTCTTTTCCTGTAGTTACTGGCTGGTATTTTATTATAAAAAAGAACTTTAAAGATCAATTTTATACTCAGGTCTACAATACTTATCTTATATGTAATATGTTTTGGATTTTAGTAATTAGAGCTAATTTCTCTAACCGATTTGCGTATTTGTCTTGGTTTATAATGGGGTTCATTATTATTTACCCTTTTCTAAAGCAACGTTTTTTTAAAAATCAAATTATTGTAACTGCTAAAGTTATAACTGCATATTTTATGTTTACATACTTAATGTTTATCCTATATTATTAATAAAATGAAAAAAATCACAGTTTTTACGCCAACGTATAACAGAGCATATTGTCTTCATCAATGCTACGAAAGCCTTCTAAGACAAACCAACAATGATTTTATATGGTTGATTATAGATGATGGCTCTTCAGACAATACAAAAGAACTTGTTGAGAGTTGGATAGCGGATAACAAGGTTGAAATTAAATACCACTATCAAGAAAATCAGGGCATGCATGGTGGGCACAATACGGCCTATAGTCTTGTAGAAACAGAACTTAACGTATGTATAGATTCTGATGATTTTATGACAGATTCGGCCATTGATGATATTCTTAGTTTTTGGGATAGTATTGGAGAAGAGAAAGCCAATGTTGCTGGAATAATAGGTTTAGATGCTTTTAAAGATGGGAAAATTATTGGTGGAGAAATCCCTGCGCATATCAAAAAAAGCACACTAGAAGACATCTATCATAAACATAAAGTTAGTGGAGATAAAAAACTTGTACTAAGGACAGATATCGTAAAAAAATACCCGCCTTACCCTCTATATGAAGGCGAGCGTTTTGTCCCACTTGGTATACTGTATATGCTTATTGATAAAGATTATGAAATGTTCGTTTTAAATAAAGTACTTTGTGTTGTTGAATACATGCCCGATGGTTCGTCTATGAATATTATAAGGCAATATTATAATAACCCTAGAGGTTTTCAATACGAGCGCATTGTTTATATGAAACATAGTAGCTATTTAAAAGTGAAATTTAGAAATGCTATCCATTATGTAAACGCTTCACTTTTACTAAAAGATTGGGGACTATTTAAAAAAACACCTAAACTCTTTTTAACCTTATTAGCACTACCCTTTGGCATACTTTTGTACGCTTATACTCTATATTTTAATAAACTAAAAAAGAAAAAATAAATTAGCTATTAACTAAATAAGTTTAAAGATTAATAGCTAATCTATCATATGTATTTAGTTTAACATGTGTCATGCATTAGAGGGTTTAACAAGAAGAATTCAAGCAAGGTAAAATACTAATTTATGGTCTAATTACTGCTTTCATATTACTCTTCTTAGTAGTCTGATATTTTATAAACAGCCTTCATAATGAATTCATCTTGACGTTTTGTTTTTAACCGAAAATGAGTTGAAATTTAACCAGATGAGGCACTTTTTGAAGCTCATAGCAGCGCTACGGACAAAAAAGTAACGAAATATGGGGGAATTTCAGCCATTTTTTAGGAAATAGAAAACGTCAAGATGAGTTCAATATAAAAAAAAAGGATACTTTTTTAAAAGTATCCTTTTTTTATGCGGTTTGTAATTAACGCTTACTGTACAATATCATTTTTGTCTTCTCCAGTTGCAGTTAAGTTATTTGCCAATGTACTAGATTGTCCATTAAACTTTATAAAAGTTTGTAAACTATTGCTAATATTACCAACGTTATCTCTTACTTCAAAAGATCTTGCATTTTGTATATTAACAGCCACTTCACCTGTTTGTTGGTCAATCTTGTTATCATTTAGCGTAATGCCATATGCATCAGTTATTTGGATTGCATTAATGTCTTCTCTAGAAGCATTAGAATAAATTGTGTTGGATGCAATAACAATATTTGATGACTCCTTAGTTACTGTCATAGTATCATAAAAACCATTTCCATCGAAAGTCATAGTAATTGTGTTATCCTTAAATTCACTATCGCTAACGGTTATTATACTAAATCTACTGTCTACAACATTATTCACAAAAGAAAGACCTTTAGTACTTCTAAAATTAGTTGAATTCCCTATTAAAGTATTGTTTTCAACAGTATAACTATTAGATTCTTGACCAGAATCTGAATTAAAACCTACTTGTAAAGGCACCGAATCATCACCCGCATCGATATAGTTGTCACTAATAGTTAAGTTGTCTGCATATCCCCAACCAACAATACCTATAGAAAAATTGTGTAATGGCTTAGAGATTCTATTGTTTGTTATATCTGCATTAATCAAATTAGTGATTTTTATACCTTGCGTATAGTTTTCGATAGTGTTATTACTAATTTCAACAGATTCATCGGAAACAACAATACCTAAAGGATGATTGCGTATTGTATTTCCAGATACAACATTGTCTTTACTTTTAAAATCTCCACCTGCTTGTATTCCTGTTCCGTTACCGTCTGTACTTGGCGCTATAATTCTATTATTTAAAACTTTAACACCAGTAGCAACTGTAAATGCAATTACAGATTCCACATCGTTATTTTCAATAGTAACATCATCACCTGTATGTACTATAAAAGCCCCTGCAAAACTATTTTTTTCTACGTTATTTCTAATAGTAATACCGTACACTTCTTCAAAAACTCTTCCTCCAGATCTTACCGCTTCAATATCAATAGCAAATCGTGGAGAGGTTCCTTTAGATTTACTTGTTGGTTGTCCAACATTTAACAATTGATTGTTTTCTATAATAATATCATGACCAGCAGTAACACTAATGTTATTCCTTCTGTTTAAATCTATAATACAGTTTTTAATAACAATGTCGAAACTCTCAATTCTATCTTCATCAAAAGCATGACCTTTTTCAGAAATTATAATACCATCTCCTGTAGCCATCGAAAGGTGTACCCCATCTACAACCACATTAGAAGCACCAAATACTTGTATAAGGTAACCAAATTCATGAGTATCTCCTGCTGGCTGGCTATAATCGTGTTCGTCTCTATCGCCCACAAGATTACCACCCTTTATAGATACATTAGACACGCCATTAGCAATAAGAAATAATTTGTATTTATTCAAATTGTTTGGTTGTACTCTTAAAAATGTATTCTCCGTCATTCTCAAATCAAAATCCGAAGGTAAAAATATCCCTGCAAAACCATCTGGCACTCCAAATTGTGTTAAACCAGACACTTTAAAAAATGCATCAATTCTATCAATTTCGAAAATAGTTACACCTATTTCTTTTGCTTTATTAATTACATCTTGTAAAATTTTCTTGTTTTCTAATGCTACTGGATCTGTAACCTTTCCTTCAACAATTCCCCATCGCTCTGGAGAAAAACGAAATGTATTGTCTTTCAATATTGGGTTAGTACCTCCAAGTTTTATGGTATTATTAAGTAATTCTCCATCTATAGTGGTGTTTCCCGAAAAATTGATTGTCCCATTCTCTATTTTTCCGCCTTCATAAACTAAGGTTACTCCTGATGGTAAGTTAACAGTATTGCCTTCTAAATTGATTTCACAATCCACAATAACTGTCGAATTTGGTTTAACTTCACTTAAAGAAAAGTCACAAGGAAGTGTGATGTCTTTCTCTTCTTCTTCTTCTTTTGTGTCTTCTTCAGCTTCTGTAGGCACTTCATCATCAACAACTTCTTCTACTGCTTCTGGTTCGATAAAGATTTCATCATCGGAGCATGATGTCAAGCTCAAAATCAACAATAAAAATACTGTTGCTCTTTTTACTTTACTAAAATTTCTCATAATAAATAATTTGGGGGTTAATAGGTTCATTTCAAAAATACGATAAAACGTGCAAAAAAACGGATAAAAGTATTTTTTTATTCTGTTAGTCGAAAAAAAATTCATTTTGTCGAAAAAAAGTTTAATCATTATATATTACGAGAAAAATTGCTATTTGGATCACAGCAAGCAAAAATAATCTAATTTAATTTGATTATTCTAATTGTTAATAAGTTAGTGATAACTAATTTATTTAAAATTTAGACCATAATTAGTTAGTCTTTGTAAACTGCTTATATTTGAGCATGAAAAAAAATCCAGCCAGAATATTACAAGTACTTACCACGGTGAATCGAGGTGGTGCCGAGAACATGATTATGAACTACTACAGGGCTGTAGACAGAACTCAAGTTCAATTTGATTTCTTATTGCACCGACCAGATAAAGGTGCTTTCGAAGACGAAATATCTAGTATGGGCGGTAATATTTACAAACTTCCTCCTATAAGCATTACAAATCTAAAAGGTTATGAAGCTAAATTAGATGCTTTTTTTAAAGAGCATCCCGAATATAAAGTTGTACATAGCCATCTTGATACTTTAAGTTATATTATTCTTAGAGTAGCCAAACGTAATGGTATTAAAGTTAGAATTTCTCATAGCCATTTAGCTATTGAAAAGATTAGTCTGAAAAAAAACTTTTTTGATAAAAACCAATTATCAAATTTTCTGAAAGATCTTGTGAAATTTTCTATTAGGCGTAAAGTTTTAAAAGAAGCCAATCATTACTTTGCTTGTAGTGAAAAAGCTGGAGTTTGGCTATTTGGCGAAAATGAAATGTCTAAGGTCAAGATCATAAATAATGCCATAAACAATTCTACTTTTACGTATAATAAGGACAAAGCATTACGTGTAAAGAAAGAATTAAACTTAGAAAACTGTAAATTGATTGGTCATGTTGGAAGATTTGATGAACAAAAAAATCATACATTCCTTATAGACCTATTTCATCACTTAATTAAAAAAGATGAGACGTTAAGACTCTTACTTATTGGTGATGGTATATTAGCACCTAAAATAAAAGAAAAAGTAAACAGCTTAAACCTTAATGATAAGGTTTTCTTTCTAGGCGTACGAAATGATGTTCCTGATTTGCTTCAAGGCATAGACCTGCTCCTTTTCCCTTCACTTTTTGAAGGTCTTCCAGTGTCTTTGGTCGAAGCCCAAGCTTCTGGTCTTAAAATAGTAACATCGTCTAATGTTTCTAAAGAAGTTAAAATAACAAACTTAGTTTCTTTTTATGATTTAGACGCTCCTATTGAAACCTGGGTAAATGGGGTGTTAAATGACATCGTTTACACGAGAAAAGACATGTCTTCTGAAATTAAGACTGCTAATTATGATATTAAAAATAATGCAGAAAAATTACAAGACTTTTATCTCGAACATCACAATGCTAATGCTTAAAACGCTTTATATTGATATATAAAGTTTGTGAATTACAACTTTCACAGGGTATATAACAGTAAGTTAAAGTTTAACTTACTGTTATATATTTTTATGATCTACTACTTACTAGCGAAAAGTTTAACGTCTTCCTCGGTGACTTCAGTACCGCCTAAAATTATCAAACGCTCTACTACATTTCGCAATTCTCTTATGTTTCCTGTCCAATCGTAATCCTGAAGCAATTTCACGGCCTTTTCCGAGAAGGTTTTTGGAGCATTTCCTTGCTCAGTAGCGATTTTTGTTGAAAAGTGCTGTATCAGTAAAGGAATATCTTCTCGTCTATCATTTAAGGCAGGCACCTTAATTAATATAACAGCTAATCTATGATATAGATCTTCCCTAAACTTGCCATTTGCAATTTCTGCTTTCAAATCCTTGTTGGTGGCAGCAACAACACGAACATTTACTTTTATATCTTTGTCACTTCCAACACGTTGAATCCTACTTTCTTGCAGAGCGCGAAGTACTTTTGCTTGAGCCGATAAGCTCATATCGCCAATTTCATCTAAAAAAATAGTCCCTCCATTTGCAGCTTCAAATTTAC
>CAZLTR010000144.1:0-9619 GCA_964562415.1 uncultured Hyunsoonleella sp.
ATGTTTGGTATCTACCAAAGCAATTTCGTCTGCTGCACGTTCTACATCTATAAAATCCTGTTCGAAAGTAGCCAGCATTTCAAAGGGTTGTCTCCCATGCGCATCTAACATCTTATGTGTTATAAAGCTACTGGTATAAGCACAACATAATGGACATGCTGTATCGTAAAGTAAAGTGTGATGGCGAAGTGTTTTCATAATAGTGCTGTTTATAATATAAACCTCCTAAAACTGCTATTCTGTTTGAGTTGTTTTATGCTGTTGTGCTTTAAGATTATTAGCTTTACTTGCTTTTCTTCCTTTTAGAAAAAAGACTATAAAAAGTACCATAACGACACCTAAATAGATGGAGAAGCCGCCAAGTTTAGCGCTTAATGTTTCAATTAAATACCGGTAAGATGTTATATTGTAAGTACGTACAATCTTTAACGCAAAACCAATATTTATGAGGTAAAATCCAATTTTAAATAGCTTATTGGTCGCTAAAGCAATGTCTTCTCTTTGATTGAAAATATCGCGCATAAAAATTTTACTGTGCTTAAACAAATGTTGTGCTACTAGAGTGGTTAACACGATACTGACTGGTAAATAGATGGCGTAAGCGATTAATTGTAATGAGGTATTCATAAGTTTCTGTTTTTAAAATAATTATGTGTTTTATAAATTGTGATCATATTGATAAAATGCAACACACCTATAACAAGGAGAATGAAGCTTAAACGTGCTGTTAGCATTTCAATTAATGCTGCATAACTGTCTATACGATGAACTGTTTGTAAAGTCCAAACAACCATCCCTATATTCAAAACATAATAAGCTGTTCGCAATACTTTATTAATCGTATTAGCAAACTTTATATCCTTATAAAAATAGTGGTGTATAAATAGTTTACCATTGCAATAACACGCGTTACCAACATAGAGTACTATACCTACCGCAACGGCTAAAAATAGCGAATACCCTAATAGATTTAGTAATGTCATGTTTTCGTGTTTAAAATTAATACTATTCAAATGTTTTGTATTTTCAGAAATTATTGAAAGTTTATATTCAAATTTTTTTACTTTTTAATCATTTTCGTGAAACTAGATAATAACCAATGTTCATCTGCTTTAATGGCTTTTTCTAAAATGCCGTTAACTGTATTAGTAACAGAAGACAGGTCTTTCATAAGGGCTTTAAACTGTTGCGCCTCTTCTGTAGTAGCGGTAACATCGTTTTGCAACTCATCCAACACTTTTAATACAGGCTCTATTTCTCGTCGTTTACGTTCCTTAGTAACTTGTTTAAACAACTCCCAAATGTCTTTATCTGCAACAAAAAACTCTTTACGCTCTCCTGGTACAAATTCTTTTTTCACAATGCCCCAGTCGATCAAAGCACGTACATTCATATTCACATTACCTCTAGAAATCTTTAAGGTCTCCATGATAGCATCTGCCGAAAGCGGCTCTACAGCAACTAAAAGTAATGCATGCACCTGAGCCATGGTTTTATTAATACCCCAAGAGGTTGCTAAACTCCCCCACGTTTGAATGTATTTTAATTTTGCCGCTTCTAATTCCATGGTACAAATATATAAGTTTTTCCTAAACTTTCAAAATTTATTGAAAGTTTAGAATATTTATTTTGTTTTTTTATTAAAAGATACCCTATGTAAGCTTTAATTTTGACACTACATAATTTACAGAATTCATGATAACGCATATAGAAGGTACGTATAAAGTGACAGGGACGAATCAAGATGCTACAGGGGCATCTTATTCGGGGTTTTTACATTTAAACCAAACACATCCTCATAGGGTTGATGCCGAATGGGTAATAAGTGGTAGCCAAACCTTAAAAGGTTCTGGTTTTTTTCATGATAATACCCTCGTTATCAATTTTTATTATGAAGGAGAAGCCGAACAGGCTGGTAAACGGTTTAAGGGTGTTGTTGTTTACCGTTATCATGAAGATACAAATACACTTCAAGGCTTTTGGTCTGAAAAACATGGCGATCTTGACTATTTAGGATTTGAAAACGGTACAAAATTAAAAGACGACAGTGCCATTTTTAAACTTAAAGACCTTAATTAAAACCCAATAGCTATACATCTAAGCTACCTTAATACTGTTTTTTAGTTTGCAATTAATGCAACACCAAATGATCTTTTTTTTCTTTATACAAAGAAGACAACTAGAACATGGCTTATGCTATATTTTTTTATTCTGAAGTAGACAGGAAAAGGACGTTGTATTACGGTAATTTGAATTAAAAATGCTGTAGACTATTGAAAATCATAGTTAATTACAAAATTTCGGCATTGCTTTTGATATCTTATTGCTGTATATTTAAGGCATTAAGCTTTAGATGTCTAATTTTAAATTAAAATATAATGAACAAAGGAACCGTAATTTTAGGTGCACTAGTTGGTGTTGGTTTAGGCATGCTATTCGCACCAAATAAAGGCAAAGCAACTCGGGAGAAACTTAAAAAGGAAGGTCAGACTTTAAAGAGGTTAAAGAAGAGGTCTCTAAAACGGCTGCCTCTGGTAAAGCCAAATTTAACGCAGAATTAAAAGACGTTGCCTCTAAAGCAAGTTATAAAACAGAACACGTTATTAGCTTTTTAGAGAAACAATTGTCTGTACTAAAAGAGAAAAACAAAGCATTTCAGCACCCGAGTTAAAATAAAAACCTATCCGTAGCCTGCTACGGATAGGTTTTGTTCTAAAATAGCTGCGCACCTTTAGTATTACAATGCTATTGCTATAAGTGCATCTTATCCAATACTAGATTAAGTTGTTTTAAGTCTTGACGTTCTAGAAGTACTGTATCTACTTTATGTTCTGTATTTAAAATAACTGTAGTGGGCGTATACATAATATTTAAGGTATCTAAAACATGTTCTGCTGTGCTTACAAAGGCAAACTTATAGTCATTCTCTTTTAAGACTTGCTTTTGGGCTTCGGGGGTAGCATCGTATTCTAGCACTATAATATCAATGTCATCGTGTTTAATCGCTAAATCGCTTAACACAGGGTGATAGTCTTCACAATTAGGGCAAGTACTGCTAGAAAAAACTAGCATTTTTGCTTTCTTGTCTTGATTTGGCACTTGTAATTTTGCCCCTTCGGTAGTCACAACAGCTACAGGCTCAAAAACCTGTCCTTTTTCTAGTTTAACTTTATCATTTAGTGCAGCTTGATGTTGCGCTGTAATACTGTCGTTAAGTGCCTTATAGTTTAAGGCCAATGTGTTATAGTTTGTTGCTAATTGTTTGTAACGAAACACATTAAATACTAATGCGCCTAATAGGAAAATTAATAGTCCTAAGCTTAAATTCTTTTTAGTTAAAGCCATAATTATAACTGTAAACACATCCCCAATAGCTCACCTGTATCAAAAATTTCCTATACCTATTTTTTACTTCAAGTGAAACAGTTATAGTATACGGTTAGAGATTCGAGATGTGTTCATTTGTTTTTATTTTACAATCGTAAACACCCGCTTACTTCGGTCTAGCACATGAAAATACTTTCATATTCTTATAGTTTATGCATTTACCACAATTCTGTCTGATGAACGTACATCCACCATTTATACATTCATGCACACTTCTTAAACGTACTTTTTTACCACATAGTGTTATAAACTTTGGTGCCATGGCGGTTTGAGATGTGGATAGAGCAGGTGTTGTTAAATCGACTGTTGTCGTTGGAGCTAAGCTAACACTGTAAAATACAGTACAAAGGCATAAAAATGCCAATACAATTAAATGTTTCATAAGTTATAATAGTTATTTAGTTGATTTATAAAAAACAATACATAAGAGACAAGAATTCATTTTGCCTACGCAAATGTTTGTTTTTCTTTCAAATGTATTAAAAAAAACATTTCATTCTCTTTTTTTAACATTTGAGAGGTCTCACCTTTCGTTAGCTTGCAACTCATCTACCATAAAAACAAAAACCACCTCAAATTAAATGAGGTGGCCTTTAAAGTTTGCTCAAAATTATAGTACTGCTAGAAAATCTAACATTTTTGCTTTCTTGCCTTTATTTGGCACTTATAATATCACCCTTTCAGTGGTCACAACAGCTACAAGCTCAAAGACCTGTTCTTTTTCTAGTTTAACTTTATCATCTAGTGCAGCTTGATGTTACGCTGCAATACTATCGTTAAGTACCTTATAGTTTAAGGCTAAAGTATCAAATTCTGTTACCAATTGCTTATAACGAAATACATAACACACCAAAACTGGTAATAGAAAAATTAATAAACCTAAATTCTTTTGTGTAATGTCATAATTGAAATTATAAAATTTACACCGACTAGATTATGAGTGTTAAAACATTGAGGTATTGACAATACTGAGCAAACTATTTTCTTTAGAACAGTGTTCATCTTATTTCTCTATTCAAAATAAAATGGGAGGTTTGGTTTAAATAATGAAAATAGACTTTTATCTAGTCCTTTTTTGCCTAACACAATTAAACACTAATCCATCACTTTTACACACACCGCAATTATTAGGAAACGTTTTACACCTAGGACAGTTTGGTATATCTCTTGGTCTAAGGGTTCTTCCACATATTCTTATTGTTCGCATTGCCATTGCAGATATATTAGAAATTGATGATGTACTCGTTGTATCTAAAGGCGTTGCAGATACGTTGGCACCGTAGAATACGGTAAAAAAGCTTAAAAAAGCCAATACAATTAAATGTTTCATAAGTCATTATATTTAAGTTAGTTATTTACTAAATAAGGTTCGAGCAATAAGAAAGAAGTTTATTATATTAAATATCTATGACTAAACACTTTTGCTTATAGCTTAACCTTATTACACTTTAAAAGTATAGAAAAAATACTACAAAGTGCTCTTTTTTAACATTTTAGGTTTCTCACCTTTCGTTAGCTTGCAACTCATCTATCATAAAAACAAAAACCACCTCAAAATAAATGAGGTGGCCTTTAAAGTTTGCTTAAAATTATATAATGCTATCTATGCATTCTGCTTTTTAATTAAATTAAGAGCAGAGCCTTCCTTATACCATGCGATTTGCGCATCGTTATAGGTGTGGTTTAAACGTATGGTATCTTTAGTACCATCGGCATGTACCACTTCTAAGGTTAATGGTGTGTCTGGCGCAAAATCTTCTAAATCTATAAAATTAAAGGTGTCATTTTCTTGGATCAGGTCATAATCTGCTTCATTAGCAAATGTTAATCCTAACATCCCTTGTTTTTTAAGATTGGTTTCGTGTATACGTGCAAAAGATTTCACGATTACGGCTGCAACGCCTAAATGTCTTGGCTGCATGGCTGCATGCTCTCTCGAAGAGCCCTCACCATAATTATGGTCGCCCACAACTATAGTTTTAATGCCTTCTGCTTTATAAGCGCGTTGTACATCTGGCACACCGCCATAATCGCCTGTCAATTGATTCTTAACAAAATTGGTCTTTTTATTAAAGGCATTTACAGCACCTATTAAGGTATTATTGGCAATATTATCTAAATGTCCTCTAAAACGCAACCATGGCCCAGCCATAGAAATATGGTCTGTGGTGCACTTTCCAAAGGCTTTTATTAGAAGTTTAGCCCCTGTTATAGAAGCGCCTAAAGGGGTAAAAGGCGTTAACAGTTGTAAGCGTTCTGAATCGTCTTTTACAGCAACATTAACATGGCTTCCATCGGCTTCTGGCTCTAAATAACCATTATCTTTTACATCGAACCCTTTTGGTGGCAATTCCCATCCTGTAGGTTCGTCTAACATCACCTCTTCTCCGTTTTCGTTAATTAATTTATCTTTTAACGGATTAAAATCTAAACGGCCTGCAATGGCAATTGCTGCAGTTATTTCTGGAGATGCTACAAAGGCATGTGTATTAGGGTTACCATCGGCACGCTTGGCAAAGTTTCTATTAAAAGAATGTACAATACTATTTTTTGGAGCATTTTTAGGATCACTATAACGTGCCCATTGCCCAATACAAGGGCCACAGGCATTTGTAAATATTTTAGCGTTTAGATTTTCAAAAATGCCTAAAATACCATCACGTTCTGCAGTGTAGCGCACTTGTTCAGAGCCTGGGTTAATCCCTAATTCCGATTTCATGGTAATGCCTTTATCTAGCGCTTGCTGCGCTATGGAAGATGCTCTTGACAAATCTTCATACGACGAATTTGTACAAGACCCAATAAGCCCCCACTCTACTTTTATAGGCCAATCGTTAGCCTTAGCCTTCGTTGTCATGGCTGTGCCCACCTCAGTAGATAAATCTGGTGTGAATGGTCCATTTAAAAGCGGCCCCAACTCAGACAAGTTAATTTCTATAAGTTCATCGAAGTACTGTTCTGGAGCTTCATACACTTCTGGATCGGCAGTCAAATAGGCTTTTACAGCATTGGCAGCATCGGCCACATCGGCACGTTCTGTAGCACGTAAATAACGCTCCATAGAGGCATCGTACCCAAAGGTAGATGTCGTAGCACCTATCTCTGCCCCCATATTACATATGGTTCCTTTTCCTGTACACGACATTGCTGTAGCCCCTGGACCAAAATATTCTACAATAGCACCAGTCCCACCTTTAGCAGTTAAAATTTCGGCAACTTTTAATATCACATCTTTAGGTGCTGTCCATCCCGATAGCTTCCCTGTTAATTTTACGCCTATAAGTTTAGGGAACTTCAACTCCCAAGCCATACCTGCCATAACATCTACAGCATCGGCACCTCCTACACCAATCGCCACCATGCCTAAACCGCCTGCATTAACTGTATGCGAATCTGTACCTATCATCATACCGCCTGGGAAGGCATAATTCTCTAACACCACTTGGTGTATAATACCAGCGCCTGGTTTCCAAAATCCAATGCCGTATTTATTAGACACAGATTCTAAAAAATTAAAGACCTCGCTACTTATATCATTTGCATTTTTTAAGTCTTTTGCAGCGCCTTCTTTAGCTTGTATCAAATGGTCGCAATGTACCGTAGTTGGTACTGCTACTTTTGGTTTCCCTGCTTGCATAAATTGCAATAACGCCATTTGTGCTGTAGCATCTTGACAGGCAATTCTATCGGGCGCAAAATCTACATAATCTTTACCTCTAACAAATGCTTTGGTAGGGTTTCCATCCCATAAGTGATTGTATAATATTTTTTCTGAAAGCGTTAATGGTTTTCCAACAATCTCACGCGCTTTATCCACACGTTCAGCCATTTTGGAGTAGACTCCTTTTATCATTTCAATATCAAATGCCATAGGGTATAACAGTATTAAATTTTGTTTAACGTTTAATTCATTTTATGCATTAGAAACACTTTTACAGCTGTGATCTCCTTCACATACTATCTTAAACTGCGTTTTTCAGTTTCACCATAAAGATGCGCTTTTAAAACTGAGAAAACACTAGTATGTATTAGATATCCAAGCTCCATGACGTCCCTCTAATGCATAAAGCGGGTTTAATAGCCTCTAATATACAAAATATGAAGCCCATTGAAAAGCCAAAATTTTGTTAGTTATAAGCTTTAAGCCAAATTGTTCATTAGAAAATCTATTACGTCTTTTAACTGCTACAAACACTAGCGCTACGCTATGGTTTTTATGTAACCGTAGTGATACTGTGACGCTAGGTTAAAATTAAAAAAACATGAGTGTTTATGGGCTTTGAAACCCTCATGTCGATGTCCAATGCATAAGCTCTAATGGTTTTTCTTTGTTTCAAATTACATTAAAACCTAGTATTTGGGCATAAAAAAAAGTCCGAGTACAACACTCGGACTTTTTATAGATCTAATATATTTATGTTATTAACTTACAAGTTGCTTATCTGATGGTTTGAATTTAGTTAACACAATCCCTTCAACTGCTGCTTGGTATTCTTCAATTGTAGGTGTTCTTCCTAAAATTGTAGTCAATACCACCACTGGTGTTGAAGACAATAGGGATTCCCCTTTTTTCTCTCCAGAATCTTTAACCACACGGCCTTGGAATAAACGTGTAGACGTTGCCATTACCGTATCTCCTGGTTCTGCTTTTTCTTGGTTACCCATACATAAATTACAACCTGGACGCTCTAAGTATAGCATATTTTCGTATTTAGTACGTGCTAAACCTTTAGGTGCACTGTCATCAAATTCGAAACCTGAGTACTTTTGTAAAACTTCCCAGTCGCCTTCTGCTTTTAGTTCGTCTACAATATTGTATGTTGGAGGCGCTACCACTAACGGTGCTTTAAACTCTACCTTAACGTGTTGCGCTTCTATGTTTTTTAACATTTGCGCTAATATTTTCATATCGCCTTTGTGTACCATACAAGACCCTACAAACCCTAAGTCTACAGTTTTTGTACCGCCATAAAATGATAATGGTCTAATAACATCGTGTGTGTAACGTTTAGAAACATCGTCATTATTTACATCTGGATCGGCAATCATTGGCTCTATAACCTCATCTAAATCAATAGTAACTTCTGCATGATATTTTGCATTAGCATCTGGTCTTAACGCAGGCTTAATTCCTGTTTTAAGTTCTGTAATTCTGGTTTGTGCTTTATCGACTAAACCTTTAAGAACTTGCTTCTCGTTATCCATACCCTTTTCAATCATGATTTGGATACGGCCTTTAGCAATTTCTAAAGATTCTATTAAAGTATCGTCTTCAGAGATACAAATAGAAGCTTTGGCTTTCATCTCAGCAGTCCAATCTGTAAATGTAAAGGCTTGATCTGCCGTTAATGTGCCAATATGTACTTCTATAATTCGACCTTGGAATACATTCTCACCAGCAAATTGTTTTAACATTTGTTGCTGTGTAGCATGCACTACATCACGGAAATCCATATAAGGTTTCATGTTCCCTTTAAAGGTTACTTTAACCGATTGCGGAATTGGCATTGTAGCTTCTCCTGTTGCTAACGCTAAGGCTACAGTTCCAGAATCTGCTCCAAAAGCAACCCCTTTAGACATACGCGTATGCGAATCGCCACCTATAATGATGTCCCAATCGCCTACAGTAATATCGTTCAATACTTTATGAATCACGTCGGTCATTGGGAAATATTTCCCCTTAGGATCACGTCCTGTAATTAAACCAAAATCATTCATAAATTGCATTAATCTAGGAATATTGGCTTTAGACTTATCATCCCAAACCGAAGCTGTATGACAACCAGATTGGTATGCACCATCAACAATTGGTGAAATGGTTGATGCAGCCATTGACTCTAATTCTTGACAAGTCATCGGGCCCGTAGTGTCCTGAGAACCTACGATATTTACTTTAACGCGAACGTCTGATCCTGCGTGTAACGTCTTTCCTGGCGTTGTACCTACTGCATTTTTATTAAATATTTTTTCTACAGCTGTTAAACCTTGTCCTTCTATAGAAATTTCTTTTGAAGTGGCATATACTTGAGGAACCTCAATACCTAATACCTTAGCAGCTAAGGTTTGTAATTTTTTACCAAATACAACAGCATAAGAGCCTCCTGCTTTGATAAACTCCATTTTTTGTGGCGTTAATGCTGTAGAAATATCTTTTAATTCCTTAGTACCACTATATAATTTTTTGGTCTTTGTATTAATGGTAAGTACCGTACCTGTTTCTACAGAATTCGTT
>CAZLTR010000145.1:0-9536 GCA_964562415.1 uncultured Hyunsoonleella sp.
CAGTAGCTCAAAGGTGTAATAGATGTTCTATCGCATAAAGCGGGTTTAACCAGATAAGGCACTTTTTGAAGCTCATAGCAGCGCTACGGACAAAAAAAGTAACGAAATATGGGTGAATTTCAGCCATTTTTCAGAAAATAGAAAACGTCAAGATGAGTTCATAGTATTAAAATAAGAGATATATTAAATTTAAGTCTAAATTAATTAAACAAATTATCTTTATATTTATAAAACCATAAAATCTACGAAAAATGAGAGGTGGAAATTTTAAAATAAGACTTTTAATAGGTGCTGCTATCGCGGTTTTCTTTGTTTTAAAACGCTGCAGTCAACGCGAAACTAATCCTTACACTGGACGCGTACAAACTATATCCATGTCTGCTGATAAAGAAATCGCTATAGGTTTACAAAATGCACCGCAAATGGCGCAACAGCATGGAGGCTTACATCCCGATAATCGGCTTCAGGCCATGGTCGATAATGTAGGACACAAATTAGTAACTCATAGTATGGCGCAACAAACCCCTTATAAATACGAGTTTCATTTGCTCAACGATCCTAACACCATAAATGCCTTTGCGCTGCCTGGCGGCCAAATTTTCATTACTTATGCTCTATTTTCTAAATTAGAAAACGAGGATCAATTGGCAGGAGTACTAGGCCATGAAATTGGCCATGTATTAGGAAGACATAGCGCCGAACGCATAGCAGAAAGTGAGTACTGGCAAGGTCTAGTCACTGCTGGTTCTGTAGGTGCCGATATGGGCGGACTCGTGGGTGGTATTGGCCAAAATAAACTACTTACCAACGGTAGAGAAGATGAGTTAGAAAGTGATGACTTGGGAGTTAAATTTATGATTAAATCGGGATACAACCCAAGAGAAATGATTGGTGTTATGCAAATACTTAAAGCTGCAGCAGGCCCTAATCGTGTGCCCGAATTTAAAAGTACACATCCCGATCCTGAAAATAGAATTGAGCATATCGAAGCTTCTATTGAAAAATATCAAAATTTATAACTCAAAATAAGCACTTCAAATTCTATTTTAACCCTTTAACGAATTGTAGTATTAGATAAAAGATCCTATTTATAATCCCTTTGAAATCTTTATATTTGCGCTTTAAAACAAGCCAAAAAATGAACAAAAAAGTCATATTAATGATATTGGATGGTTGGGGAAAATCACCAGATCCAAAAGTTTCTGCAATAGATAACGCTCACACACCTTTTATAGATAATCTTTATAATAAATATGCCAGTGCTTCCTTAAGAACAGATGGCTTACATGTAGGGTTACCCGAAGGCCAAATGGGTAACAGTGAAGTGGGGCATATAAATTTAGGTGCTGGACGTATTGTGTATCAAGATTTGGTTAAAATTAATTTAGCTGTTGAAAACAAAACACTAAATGACGAACCCGTACTCGTTAACGCCTTTAACTATGCTAAAACTAACGGCAAAAACGTGCATTTTTTAGGATTACTAAGTAATGGTGGTGTGCATTCACATATTAACCATATTAAAGGTTTAATAGATGCTGCTCACACTGCAGGGGTTCCAAATGCTTTTATTCACGGTTTTACAGATGGTCGCGATGTAGACCCTAAATCTGGTGCTGGATTTATAAAAGATTTACAAAACTACATAAAAGATAAAAATGCTAAAATAGCAAGTATCTCTGGACGATACTATGCCATGGATCGCGATAAAAGATGGGAACGTATTAAATTAGTATACGACGCTTTAGTTCATGCTCAAGGTGAATTATCTGGAGATATCGTGGCCAGCATCGAACAAAATTATGCCAACGATACCACCGATGAATTTATCAAACCTATCATTGCTACAGATGAAAACAATACGCCGCTTACCCAAGTAAAACCTGGAGATGTTATCGTATTCTTTAACTTTAGAACCGATAGAGGTCGTGAGCTTACTGAAGTACTGTCTCAGCAAGATTTCCCTGAGCATCAAATGAAAAAACTTGACTTACACTATGTGACGTTAACCAATTATAACGATGCTTACAAAGGCATTAACGTTATCTTTAATAAAGACAACCTTAGCGAAACACTTGGCGAAGTTTTAGAACAACACGACAAAAAACAAATTAGAATCGCCGAAACTGAAAAGTACCCTCATGTTACGTTTTTCTTTTCGGGCGGACAAGAAACACCTTTTAAAGGAGAACAGAGAATTTTAAGAAACTCTCCCAAAGTAGCCACTTATGATTTAAAACCTGAAATGAGTGCTTTTGAACTCAAAGATGCATTAGTCCCTGAACTTGAAAAAGGAGAAGTAGACTTTGTGTGTCTAAATTTTGCTAATGGAGATATGGTAGGCCACACTGGTGTTATGGATGCTGCTATTAAAGCTTGTGAAGCGGTTGATACCTGTGCGCAATCTGTTATAGAAACAGGTTTAGCCCATGGTTATACCACATTACTTATAGCCGATCATGGTAATTGTGAAACTATGATTAACCCTGATGGATCTCCAAATACAGCACACACGACCAACCCTGTTCCAATTATTTTAATAGATAATGAACTTAAAGAAATAAAAGACGGGGTTTTGGGAGATAT
Organism: uncultured Hyunsoonleella sp.; assembly: GCA_964562415.1. Classification (GTDB taxonomy): domain Bacteria; phylum Bacteroidota; class Bacteroidia; order Flavobacteriales; family Flavobacteriaceae; genus Jejuia. The sequence continues at coordinate 2,587 of CAZLTR010000145.1, forward strand.
CGCACCAACTATTTTAAAATTATTAGGCGTACCGCAACCCAAAGCTATGACGCAGCATCCTTTAGTTTAACTTAATTTGATAATACGCTGCCCATGAATTTTAAAGATGCCTTAATAATAGCCGTTGATTTTGATGGTACCATTGTAGAAGATGCGTATCCTAAAATAGGTAAACCGCAACTCTTTGCCTTTGATACTTTAAAAAAATTGCAAGAACAGGGGCATCGCTTAATATTATGGACCTATAGGTCTGGAGACAAACTGGAAGAAGCTATTGCATTTTGCAAAACCAATGGAATTCATTTTTATGCCATTAACCATAGTTTTCCTGAAGAAGAATACAGCAATGATATAAGCCGAAAAATTAATGCTGATGTTTTTATAGATGATAGAAATATAGGTGGTTTTATTGGTTGGGGAGAAGTTTATCAATTATTAACTAATAACGCTGCACCTCTAGCACCTAAAAAAAAGAAGTCCTTTTTAGATTTTTTTAAATCATGATACAAATAAAAACAAAAGAAGAAATTGAATTAATGCGTGAAAGTGCATTAATCGTATCTAAAACCTTAGGCCTATTAGCAAAAGAGATTAAGCCTGGTGTTACCACCCTACAGCTTGATAAAATAGCGGAAGAAAGTATTAGAGCCGAAGGTGCAATTCCTGGTTTTCTAGGCTTATACGATTTCCCTAATACACTTTGTATGAGCCCAAACAGCCAAGTTGTCCATGGCATTCCTAATAACACACCTCTTGTAGAAGGTGATATTATTTCTATAGACTGTGGCGCTTTAAAAAACGGATTCTACGGCGACCATGCCTACACTTTTGCTGTTGGAGAAATTGCTCCAGAAACAGAACAATTACTAAAAATCACCAAAGAATCGCTGTATGTTGGTATTAGAGAATTTAAAGCCAATAACCGTGTTGGAGATGTTGGCTATGCCATTCAAAATTACTGTGAAACCCATGGTTATGGCGTTGTTAGAGAATTAGTAGGTCATGGTTTGGGCAGCAAAATGCACGAAGATCCAGAAATGCCTAATTATGGCCGCCGCGGACGTGGTAAAAAATTTGTTGAAGGTATGGTTGTAGCCATTGAACCTATGATTAATTTGGGGACCCAACGCATACGCCAACACAAAGACGGATGGACCATTACAACTTTAGACAATAAACCTTCTGCCCATTTTGAACATGATGTAGCGCTGGTAGACGGTAAGCCAGAATTATTGTCAACCTTTGCCTATATTTATGAAGCCCTTGGTATTAAAAGTAATGAAGAAGACGAGTTTCGCCAAAATGCTTTAGTACTTTAACCTTACACCTAAGCCGCATCAAACTAAAAGAAGACAAAATGAAGCTATACTAAAAGCACACTTCGTCTTGTCTTCTTTTACCTGTATAGAATTGTATAAATTTAACAACCCCGATTGAAAAAAATATTTAGTCTCATACTCAATATAGTACCTAGGCCTTTGCTCATAAGGCTTAGTTATATGGTGCGTCCTATACTTGCTTTTTTTTTAAAAGGGTCTCAATTTACAGATCCTATAGATGGTAAAAGTTTTAAAAGCTTTCTCCCTTATGGTTATGGCAGCCAACGGAACAATGTATTATCACCCTCTACATTATCTCTAGAACGCCACAGATTGTTATGGTTATACCTTAAGCAAGAGACTAGCTTTTTTTCGAAGCCAAGTAGGCTCTTACATTTCGCTCCCGAACAAGCATTTTATAAGCATTTTAAAACATTAAAGCATATAGACTATGTTACCACAGACTTAAACTCGCCTTTAGCCGATGTAAAAGCAGATATATGCCAACTCCCTTTTAAAGACAATAGCTTTGACATCATTCTATGCAACCATGTCTTAGAACACATTCCAGATGATACTAAAGCCATGCAAGAACTTTACCGTATCTTAAAACCTGGCGGCTATGGCATCTTTCAAATCCCTCAAGATTTAAATCGCAAATACACCTTTGAAGATCACTCTATAACCGATAAAAAAGAGCGTGCTAAAATTTTTGGACAATACGACCATGTACGTATATACGGATTGGATTATTTTGATAAATTGCGTGCTATTGGTTTTAGAGTTACCCCTGTAGATTATACATCGCAAATGGCTCTAGATGCTGTAGAAAAATACTGTCTTGCCAAAGGCGAACTTATTCCTGTGGTTTACAAAGACAACTTGTAATACTTTTATTAAACGATGCTATGACACAAAATCTCATTATTACCACAGGTAGTCTACTAGGAATGTTGGCTGTTATTTTTGGCGCTTTTGGCGCGCATGCTTTAAAAAAAGTCTTATCAGAAGCACAATTAAACAGTTTCGAAACAGGTGTAAAATATCAAATGTATCACGCTATAGTACTTTTGGCCATTGGCCTTAGTAACTACAATATCTCGACTTTAGTTTATTGGAGCTTTACTTTAGGTATTCTATTGTTTTCTTTTAGCATCTATGGCTTAGTCTTAACAGAAGCTAAAGGCAAAAAATGGCGCTTTCTGGGGCCTATCACTCCAATAGGGGGGCTGCTTTTAACATTAGGTTGGTTTTGTCTAGCATTTCTTGGCTAAAATAATTCAAATATTATGATTTAATCTTCTGGAAAACCATTAAAAGCTATACCTTCTAACACTTGCTTTTCATTTTCAAATATTAAAAATGCTTTTAGTTCTGGATGGGTTACTAAAAACGTTTTAACCCGTTCTAGCCCCATCGCTTGAAAAGCTGTTGCAAATCCGTCGGCCACCATACAATTATCTGCAATTACAGATACACTTAATATATTAGTTTTCGATGGAAAACCTGTGGCTGTATTGATAATATGCGCGTACTTATGGCCTTGCGCATCAATTTTAAACTTTCTATACGTCCCTGAGGTCGCCATGGCTTCATCTTCAAGGCTTATCACTTTGTAAACAGATTGCTCTCCATCATAACGAGGTTTGTCTAAACCTACACGCCATGCACTTTGTTTCTCTTGGTTTTTTCCTTTTACCTTGAGTTCTCCACCTATTTCTACAAGATAATTATCCACTTCTTTTGAAGTTAGAAAATCGCCTATAACATCAACCGCATAACCTTTAGCTATAGCATTAAATTCAAGGTAAGTTTCTACTGGTTTTTCTACAGTTTGGCCATTTAACTTTACTTTATCAAAACCTACAAACTGCATCAAACTATCAATTGTTGTGCTATCTGTTAAAAATTTTCTGTGCTCTGCTCCAAAATCCCAAGCATTTACAACGTCTCCAATCGTAGGATCGAATACCCCTTGGGTGGCCTTATAAATATATTTTGATGCTAAAAAAACACGTTTAAAATGCGCATTAGCTGTAACAGATGTTGCTACATTAAATTTAGAAATATCAGAATCTTGTGTATAGGTAGACAAGGTTGCATTAAGCGCTTTAAACAAACTGTCAAAGGCCTTAGTATAATTTACAGGGGAACTATAAAGCACCGAGTAGGTTGTACCAAATACAACGCCTGAAAGCCTTGTATTTTTAAAAGGTTGGTCTTTTAATGTGCTGTTTTGTTTACAGTTAAACATTAGCAACACCACGACTAAACTAATTAAGCCCTGTTTCATCTAATTTAAATTCTGATCAATAACCTGAATTCCATTATATTCAATAAGATAATCTTGATTGAGGTATACCGGTAAATCTTCACTATCTGGATTACCCAAGCCTACACCTGCGTATAATACTTTAGCCTCTTTTTCATAAGCATGCTTCTTAAATGACTCCATCCAAACCACATCATAATTATTAGGGTTCTCTGGGAGTAGAACAGCCCGAACAATCACAAAATAATATTGACTATTCTTATCTATACATACAAACTGAGGGTGTCTTTTAAGCTTGCTATTAATCGCTACGAATTCAAAACCACGCTGTTCTAAATCCTTACCTACATGATTCATAGCTAAATTGTGAAGTTCTTGTTTGGACAGTGGTTTACTCATACTGCAAAAATAAAAAGATAATAGCAACTCGCCATAACAAAATGCATTTGTATCTTAACAAATAGACCGAATACTAAAATTTAGCCATTTAAACGGCTACAGACATGTTTAATTTTATAATTAACATGTAAATGTTAAACCAAAACACTAGTTTTATTCGTATATAAGAAAATGCATACTCTTAAATAAGCAATTTTGGTTTGCAAAACCTATGTAACTGGTATTATATAATATAATCCCTTAGAAGTATTAATATATAAAACTATCGATGAAGCAAAAACCACAAGCGCTAAGTCAATCGCAACTCATTAATGCTATAAAGTCTAACAACTCTAATGCATTACAATTTTTGTACGCTACTAATTACGCCAAGTTACAAACTTTAATTATAAAACAAAACGGGTCTGAAAATCATGCTAAAACAATTTACCAGCATGCGTTTTTAATATTTTGTACCCATATCAAAACCAATATATTTTCTCCAGACAGCAACAGTTCCATCGAAAATTACTTGTATAAAATAGGAGAATCACTTTGGCGTGAGCACTTAAAAAACGATACTGCTACTAATTTAAATACTTTAAATATAGAGATTGGTAACACTTTAAAATTTAACACTAATTTATCTTCTAAAGAATACCAACAATTGCAATTGGTTATGAAGACATTTAAAACTTTAGGAGAACCTTGCAAGCAGCTTTTAAAAAATTTCCTTTTCGAAAAAAAATCCTTAAAAGAGATGGCCTATAAAGCAGGTATCAAAGAAGCTTACATGGCGCAAAAAAAACAATTATGCCTCCAACGTTTACAAGTTATGCTCACTACAAATGCCTAATTTATTTTGAAAGCCTCCTTTGCAATACCCGAAGACCTGTTCGATACTATTGAACGTTACTATAATAAAGAACTTAGTTCTTTAGAACGTAAAGATTTTGAACGCTTACTGCAACTAGACAACGATTTTAAAATGCAGGTTACAGCGGCTAAATACCTTTTGCTAGGTGTAGAACTTCAGTCTATAAGCGAAGCGTTAGAAACGTATCATGAAACCATTTTAAAAACAGTTGAAACAGCCCCTAAAAAAGAAAAAGGACGTCTTAAAACCTATAAAAGATTTAGTCTTGCAGCTGCTTTAATAATAGCTTTTGGTAGCATTTACTTTTTTAGCACCCCTAGAAACGAAAGACTTTATACCGAAACGTTTTCATCTTACCCGGCCATACAAGAATTTCCGAATACACTTGCAAACACCAATTTTAAGACAGCCATGCATGCCTACAACGCAGGAAATTATGCCACAGCCATAAAACAATGGAAGACCGCCTATAAAAATAAACCAAACAACGATACCCTTAACTTCTATTTAGCTGTTGCTTACCTTGCTAACGAACAAGAAGCAAAAGCGATTCCTATATTAGAAAAAACAGTACAAACAGCAAAAACAAACTCTTCTCTTATAAAAGAAGCGCATTACTATCTCGCTTTAGCTTATCTAAAAAAAGGACATCTTAGTCCTACTAAAAAGCATTTAAAGTTAAGTGGCACTCATTCCAGCTTAAATCTATTATCAAAAATTGAGTAAGCACTTATAATCTGTTCGATCTAAACTCTATTACTTTTATCTCATCAAATTATATTAAAAGTATGAATCCCTATATTTTTTTTGTTTATGTTTGTTTTGTAAAATTATACACTACCTCGTCTAAAAATTCTAAATGGTAGTTTATACAAAAAACTCTCAATTCATGAAGCAATTACTCACACTATTATTCACTATTACTTTCACTACAACCACGTTTTGCCAAATCTCTTTTGAAAAAGGGTATTTTATCAATACTGTTGGAATAAAAACAGATTGCCTTATCAAGAATATAGATTGGAGCAACACCCCAAAAACTTTTGAATATAAACTAAGTGATGAAAGCAAGGTTATACAAAACACAATACGATTTGTAAAAGAATTTGGTATTTATGGTAGTGCAAAATATATAAAATATACCGTAGATATAGCACCTCAAACCGTAGGTGCATTATCAGAAAAAAGAGCCCCACAATATCTAACCAAAACAGTATTTCTCAAAACTTTAATTGAAGGAAAAGCCAATTTATATCTTTATAAAGATACAGATTCCAAGAAGTTTTTCTACAGCTTAAATAAAGAAACTCCAATTCAATTGATCTACAAACGTTATAAAGCAGACGAAGTTAATATTGGTACAAACAACTATTTTAGGCAACAATTAATCAACACTTTTAAATGCGATGCCATAAAGAAAAACGTCTTAGAAAATTTAAGTTATAATGAAAAAAGCTTAACTAAAGTAATTACGCAATATAACACATGCTTTGGGGAATCTTCAACATCATTTCAAAAAGAGAGAAAAAAAGGCACTTTATTTAATTTTAATCTTCGACCAGGTATCAATAGTACATCTTTTAATGTTGATAGACAAGGCGGATCATTTGATTTTGGCTATCAAACAAATTTTAGGTTTGGTATTGAATCGGAAATTATTTTCCCCTTCAACAAAAATAAATGGACTTTTATTGTAGAACCTACCTATCAATCTTACAAAGCATCTCGAGAAGGCCAATCGCCTTTTGGGTTATTATCTCAAGACAGTTCTATCGATTACAAATCTATTGAACTAGTAACGGGCTTAAGACATTACTTTTATTTAAATCAAAACTTAAAATTATTTGTAAATGCATCCTACTCTTTATTTAGCGTAAACTTAAATTCTACTGTTAGATTTACTAGAACAGAGTTCAAAATCGAGCCTTCTGGAAACTTTGTTTTTGGTGGGGGACTTAAATATAACAGATACAGCCTAGAAATTAGATACCTCGCAGACAAAGAACTTATAAGAAATTTCCTCTTCATAGATTCAACTTATAAAGGCGCTTCACTAGTATTTGGCTATACTCTATTTTAATTTTTAAGCATTAAATAAAAAACA
>CAZLTR010000146.1:0-9512 GCA_964562415.1 uncultured Hyunsoonleella sp.
GGGTTGCAGGCTCCACAGGAACCGATCAAAATAAAACAAGTAGCGTACTTACTATGGCGTTACCTGTATTAATGAAAGCAATGCAACGTAATGCTGCTACTCCCGAAGGTGCCCAAGGCCTAATGGGGGCTTTAAGTGGCAAACACGATGGTAGCATTCTAGACAACCTTGGAGGTTTATTTGGTGGAGGTGTTGATGCTGATGTTACTAATGAAGGAGACAAAATTCTAGGACACGTATTGGGTCAAAAACGCCAAGGTGTAGAACAAGTTATTGGTCAAAAAGCAGGTGTCGATGCTGGATCTGTTGGAAATATTCTAAAAGTAGCAGCCCCTATTTTAATGGGCGTTTTAGGAAAACAAACACGCCAAAACAATGTAAGTTCTCAAGGCGATATTAGCAATTTATTAGGAGGGCTATTAGGCGGAAGCTCTGCTCAAAAAGAACAAAGCTTTTTAGAATCTATATTAGATGCCGATGGAGATGGTAGTGTTGTAGACGATGTTGCTGGCATGCTTCTAGGTGGTGGTTCTAAAAGTAAAGGCGGTATAGGCGGTTTACTTGGTGGGCTTTTTGGAAAATAAAAGTGATGCTTAGCTCATAAAAAAAATGCTAAATCTTACGATTTAGCATTTTTTGAAGCTCATAGCAGCGCTACGGACAAAAAAGTAACGAAATATGGTGAATTTCAGCCATTTTTTAGGAAATAGAAAAAGTGAAGATGAGTTCTATATCATTTTTTTAAACTAATAGATTATGAATAAGAATTTCGTATACATATGTTGAATTATTTTTCGTAAATCGTATAAATATTTAATATAGCACACAGCCCCTCTTAAACCCAAATTATACATTGGGAATCGTCATGAGGGTTTCAAATGCCATAAACACTACTATTTTCTTAATTTCTACGTAGTATCACTACGGTTAAATTAAAAAACATAGCGTAGCGTTAGTGTTTACAGGAGTTGAAAGCCGTAATAGATTTTTTAATGAATAATTTAAGTTAAACTCACTATACCTATCACTTTACGAATTATAAATATGAGTTTACGCATTCTCATTTTCAACATATAAATACTTAGGTTACTTTTAATTGTTCATTAAATTCCTTCTTAAAATGAAATATGTTATTTATGCTTTAATTATTAGTTTAGGCCTGGCAAGTTGTAGTTCTACACATTCCGTAACTTCAAAAACTCTTGAAAAACAAGCTGCCTTACAACAAAGTGACACGCTTAAAATTGTTAATGAATCCTTAGAATACGAAATATTCATTATTGAACCTGGTTTTAACACTTGGCTTACAGCTACAGCTCGGCCCAGAGGCTTTTACACCCAAGATTACTTGGAAAACAGAAACCGAATTTATGTTATAGAATGGAATCGAAGAGTACAGCAACCGCTACAATTCAACACTAATCTCTACGAATTACAAATAGATTACGACACGCACATCGATTATGGTTATGACGTGAATTACCAATTGTATAACTATTTTATTTACTTTCAACTCAAATACAACCAAAGATTAGGGCCTTTTGTACCAAGAATTTAAATTCTTTTTAATATTTTTGCGCCTAAATTGCTATCGTGAATAAATTAAAAGAACGTTGGGGAGTAGATTCTAATTGGCAGTTAATTGCTATTTTTGTAGTTTTTGCTATCACTGGCTCTACAGCATCTTTTATTGGTAAACCCATACTTGCCTTTCTCAACATATCGCCAGAAACATTTACCACTTTAGGCTACTGGATTGTTCGTATTTTACTTCTATTTATCATGTACCAATGTTTATTGGTATGTTTTGGTTGGCTTTTTGGACAATTCAAATTCTTTTGGACATTTGAAAAGAAAATGATTCGAAGACTAGGACTTAAACGATTCGTGGATTAAAATTGGATATACCGCAAAGACATATTGCTTTTAGAATAGTTTCCGCACTCATTGTAGTTGTATTACTAATACCTATTGCTATAAAACTAGCGCATAGCTTTGAACATGAAACACATACAGCTTGTGGTAAAGTAGACACCGCCAATTTTCATGAATGCGAAGTCGATTGTGTGTTTTTTAAATATAATCTGCAACAACATTATTTAAAATATCAAAACTATAACCTTAGTATTTATCTAACCCATAGTTTTGAAACCCCTCTTACCGTTTACGATTTCTTTTACGAACATCGTGTTCTAACATTTTCTCTTAGAGGGCCTCCTACCCTAGCGTAGCCTTAAAATATGTATTAAATAAATATACTATCAATAAATTACATAACGAACTGTAATTTAAAATGCCTCTATGGCTTTGGTTTTACTATACCAAAATCTAGGGTGCATTAGGTTCTATTTTATTTTAAATACGTATCACGCTTTTTATACATAACTTAAGGCTTCCTTCCTTTTAAAATAAAAAATAACACAAAAAAAGAACACAATGAAACTCAATTTATTGATTGTGGCATTGAGCATATTTAGCACAATACACTCTCAAAATTGTAAGTACACATTCATTGGTGAAGTCATAGATTTTCATGATGCTACACCAATGTCTGGAGCAACTGTACATATTGAAACATTAGACCGTTACACTACGGGAGATATTAATGGTAAATTTTCTATTAAAAACCTTTGTAATGGCAAACTAACCCTAGTGATATCTCATGTAGGATGTGAAACCAAGCGTGTCGACATCGAGATTATTGGAGATACCTTCAAGACGATAAACATGGAACACCATCTGGAAGAATTAGAGGAAGTTAGCCTTATAAACAAAGGTACTAAGACTACTAGGACAGCCCAAGAAACCGTTCTTAAAGAAGCCGTTTTAAAACGTTACAGCAATCTTAGTTTAGGCGATGCTCTAAAAGAAGTACCAGGTGTTTCCTCACTAAATACGGGAAGCACCATAGTAAAACCTATTATTAATGGGCTACACAGCAGTAGAATTCTCATTATAAACAATAGTGTACGCTTACAAGATCAAGAATGGGGTGTAGAACATGCGCCTAATATTGATATTAATAGTGCAAATCAAGTTTCAGTAATCAAAGGTTCTGGTGCGTTAGCTTACGGTGGCGATGCCATTGGAGGCGTTGTTGTTGTAGCGCCAAGCAAAGTTATTCGTAAAGATACACTCTATGGAAAAACACTCGTTGGAGGCCAAACCAATGGCAGAGGCTATACTATAACCTCAACCCTTAATAAAAATTACAAATCGGGTTGGTTTGCGCAACTACAAGGGTCTTATAAGAAGAATGGTGATTTCGAAGCACCAGAGCATAACCTCACCAATACGGGATTAAATTCTAAAGGAATAGCAACACGGTTTGGTAAAAATACATTCAAATCTGGTTTTGAAGTCTATTACAGTTTTTTAGATAATGAAATTGGTATTTTGGCCGCTACCCGTGTAGGTAGTGTTTTTGATCTGCAACGCGCTATAAACTCTGGACAGCCTATTGTTAATGATCCGTTTAGTTATACTATAAACGCACCAAAACAAGATGTGAAACATCATTTGGCCAAAGTTAACTATTTCAAACGGTTTCAAAATTTTGGTAAAGTAACATTACAATACGATTACCAAAATAACAAGCGCTTAGAATTTGATGTAAGAATAGGAGACCGCAGAAGTATTCCTGCGATCGATTTAACATTACAAACACACACGGTTTTAGCAGACGTTAATTTAGATGTCAACTTAGATCGAAAATTCAATTTTGGCATTTTAACCCGTTATCAAGATAATTTTGCAAATCCAGAGACTGGTGTAAGACGTCTAATTCCTGATTATGAGAAGTATGATATTGGTCTTTACGCCACAACCGAATGGCGCATTAATAACAATTTTACTGCCGATGCTGGTGTGCGTTACGATTTTAATAGAATAGATGCTAAAAAGTTTTACCGCAGGTCGCGATGGGAAGAACGAGGTTATGATGTCGATTTTGCCGATATTATTATAGACACCTTGCCCACCCAATTTTTAACCAATCCTGTTTTTAATTATCATAATTTTTCGGCGTCAATTGGAGGGAAACTATACCTTAACGACAAGAGTTACATCATTGGAAATTACGCCCTCTCCAGTAGACCACCTAACCCTTCTGAGTTATTTAGTGATGGCTTACACCATTCTGCAGCGCGGTTCGAATTGGGTGATCTTAGATTCGACCAGGAAGTATCTAACAGAGTTTCGGCATCTTATAGCTATACGACTTCAAAATTTAAGTTCTTAACTGAAGTATTCTACAATGCGATACAAGATTATATCTATTTAAGACCGTTTGACTTTATAAGTACGCTACGAGGGCCTTTTCCGTTTTGGGAATACCAACAAACCAATGCACAACTGTTTGGTATTGATCTTAATGCCACATACAACCTTACCGACAACTGGCAATGGCAAAACAAATCGGCATTTATAAAAGGACGCGATGTAAATGATGACATTCCATTAATTGATATGCCGCCGTTTCAAACGACGAATCAAATTCGATATACCAATACAGCCTGGCATCACTTTTCGGCAAGTTTAAAATCAGAATGGGTATTCGAACAAAATGAATTCCCCAATTTTAATTTTGAACTAGATAATCAACTGAATGGACAAAATACAACGGTAGATATCAGTACGCCGCCACCTGCCTATCATTTAATGCACTTTTCGACAGAAGCGACATTTCCTTTTAATGAAAAAACAAGTCTAAATGTAACCTTAGGCATAAACAACCTTTTAGACAGGTCCTATAGAAATTATTTAAACCAGTTGCGCTTTTTTTCTGATGAGCTAGGCCGCAACATAACATTACAACTACAATTTAATTATTAATCAATAACCTTATCAAATACAAGAAAACAATGAAAACAAATGCTTTAAATTCGAAACTTATGAAAACTAGTAAATTATTTATGATTGCACTTTTTAGTCTCTCTCTTATCACCTCTTGTTCTGATGATGATGACAATGGGCCAGCACCTGTTCTTGAAGAAGAATTAATTACCAATGTTACCTTAACATTTGTAAATGATGCTGATCCTACAGACATTGTTGTTTTAGCGAGTGTAGCACCAGATGGACAAGATGGCACTTCTACTGAATCCGTTACAGGAACTTTTACGTCTGGCGCAAGCTATTCATTAAGGCTATCATTAACCAATGCTTTAGAAAACCCTGCTGATGATGTCCTTAATGACGATGTGATTCCTGCTGCAGACGAACACTTTTTTGTCTATGCTGTAAACGGGATCAACTTAACAACATCTAGAGATAGTGATGATATCGACGGTGCCGATGACACAAAACTTGGTGTTAACACCACTTGGGTTGCAGGTGATGCGAGTACTGGAAATGTACAAATCATTTTAGTACATGAGCCAGAAGGCGCAGACGATTCTGATGCTTTTGGTTCTGTAACTGGAGGGTCTGAAGACTTAAATATTACATTCGCAGATGTTGAAATAGAGTAGGTTGTACAACAACTAATTCTCAAAAACTAAAAAGGCCGTCTAAAACGTATTTAGACGGCTTTTTTTATGTCATTTTTTAGCTATTAAAAAATAATCTTACGACTCTCTATTAATATCTTAAAGACTTTAAAAATCATTCATTTGCCCCCTATCTTTAGGCATAAATCGCGTTACATAAAAGATGTCCTAAAAATACCTTAACTTGCGCAGGCATTCTATAATTGCTACAAGTCATGCCTTCTAACTGTTTATTTTTAGTTCCATTACTTCTACTCTATTCTAAGGTAAAAGAGAAAAATACAACTCCCTTAAACCGTTTAAGCGGCCTATACCAACTCAAGATACCTCCAGAAGACACTAAAACGAGAATAACTCAACCCTCTCCATTTTAAACAAAAACAACTATAAATCACAGCTACCACTATTGGAAAAAGCTTTAATATAAAGACGATTCAACAGGTATTTGTCTCGAAAACATCAAATTACAGAAGTATAGAAAACAGTAGTTTTACGACAAATTCTAAATCTAATTAAGGAAAATGGCCCTTAGTAATCGCTTTATAACACTTAACTATGCTTAGATGCCTCTATTTTTATATATTTTGTTGTTTTTGTTCTTATGTGTACCCTCAAACACAAAAATTCACTCAAAAATTAGACAGTATAAATTATTATAAATCGCTTTCTAAAAAACCGACTTATAGTAGTTCATCTAGAGTAAAATTTGCTATCAAAGCCTGTAAATTATCTTATGATTTAAAAATAGATTCTATCATATTAGAATCGAATACAAATCTATATTTCACTTATTTAGAACAAAATAATTTAAAAAAAGGACTGGAAGTCGCTTTAAAAAACAAACCGTTGGCAAAAAAGCTTAATGATACCATCAGTATTGCCGACATTTACTGTGAAATAGGAATAGCGCATCACTTAAACCGTAAACATTTAGATAGTGCTTATTATTATTATATGGCATCTGCCAGATTGTATAAAAACAAGGCATACCTCTATGATTATACAGTGTCTAAATTAAATGCCGCAAAGGTATTAAGTGCAACACATAATTATTTTGATAGCAACAAAATTTATATTGGTGTAGCAAAAGAACTGGAGTTACTAGATAATGATGACTCCAATATTGATAATTTAATAAGCTGTTATAAAGGGCTTGGAAATAACTTTGCCGAATTAGGTTTTTATGATAAATCCGAAGAATATTTAAAGAAGGCACTTCGTATTAACCATAAATTGTTAGGCTCTAAAATAGATTTACAACCCATAAATAGCAAGTTATCGGGTTACGATGTAAACCATGTATATATCAATATTGATTTAACGGAAACTTTCAAATATCAAAAAAAATATAAAGACGCTATTGTAGTATATCGTGAATTACTAAAAAAATATGGCAAACAACTTCTTTTGCAGAAAGACCCTTCAACATATGCCGCAATAAAAAATAACTTAGCTTATAATTTATTTAAATCTAACACTTACAATAGAGATACTATTTCTGCTTACTTCATAGAAGCTTATAAGATGTTTTATGATTTAAACGATTCTTATGAAATTGCATCCAGTAGAAATGACTTTTCCGAATTTTTATTGTCTATACATCAAAAAGACTCCGCAAAAGCGCTTGCATTGCATTCTTATCATCTTTCCAAAAGTATAAAAGCGTTTAAAGAAACCTCCAGAGCGATGTTAACATTGTCTAAAATTGAAGAAGGCGAAAAAGGCAAAGCTTTTCTAAACGAACATATCAAGTTAAATGATAGTCTTTTACAAGAGGAACGCCGTAATAGAAATAAATTCGCCAGAATTAAATTTGAGACCGATACTTATATTGCAAACAACAAACAACTATCGCGTCGCAACACTCTTATTTCTATAGTTGCCATCGTTAGTATTTTTATACTTATTCTTCTTTATATTATTAGATACCAACGTTCTAAAAACAAAACCTTAAGATTCGAAAAAGCGCAACAACAGGCCAATACAGAGATTTATAATCTTATGCTTAATGAACAGCATAACGTGCAAGAGGGACGCCTTAGAGAACGGTATCATATTGCCGAAGAATTGCATGATGGTGTTCTTAACACACTAGCAGGCACTAGACTTGGGTTAGAATATATTTCTACATTAGATGATGTGGATCCTTCCCAATACAGATTTTACATTAATGGACTACACAAAACCGAAGTCGATATTAGAAACCTTTCTCATGCCTTGAAACACTCTAAATTAGACCAAAATAAAGATTTTGTGGCTATTTTAAAGGAACATTTGGTTCAATGCAATAAGTTACACCATTTTACAACACCTCTAAACCTTGATGATAACATCGAATGGCAAAACATAACCGATATTATAAAAGTAAATTTGTTTCGTTGTATTCAAGAAGCCTTACAGAATGTTGCCAAACACGCTCATGCTAAAACAGCAACACTAACATTAACTTTAAAAGAGAACAAGCAACTCCATATTACCATTAATGATGATGGTAGAGGTTTTAATTCTAATAACACCACAAATGGTATAGGACTAGACAATATTAAATCACGTGTAGAACGTCTTAATGGAACCTTCAAGATTGACTCTAAACCCCATAAAGGGACCACACTTATCTTTGTCATTCCTATATGAATCGAAAATCATCTTCTATACTCAAACTCTATTGCTGCGTGATTATAAATATCATGCTCTGTTGTAATGCACGTGCTCAAAACCAAACTATCTTAAAAACCATAGATAGTATACACTCCCTAAGAGCACTGTCTAAAAATGAGACTCTAGATCTCAAAAAACGCTTAGAACATGCTAAAGCAGCACAACGTCTGGCCCATAGTATCGCTATAGATTCGGTGACTATTAACACTAATTTTGACCTTGCCGATACTTATTGGGATAATAGATTGTTTTCTGAGTACAAAAAACTATTTCAACAAAATTTACAATTAGCCTTAAAAACGAACGATTCTACCGTCCTTGAAAAAGCACATAGAAATCTTGGATGGTATCATAGGACTAGATCACATAAAAAAGACAGTGCCTACTACCATTTATATACCTCTAAAAAAATTGCTATAAAACTAAATTACACTTACGGTGTTGCAAGAGCTTTATATGATATTGCTGTGATTCAAAAAAATGATAAAGACTTTGCTAGTAGTGAAGCTAATTCTTTTAAAGTTTTGACTTTGCTTAAAAAACTACCTACTACTCAAAAGACAAAAGAACTGATCTCTTTCACGTATAATAACCTAGGTCTTTTATGTCATATTGCAGGACGAAATGACGAATCTATCACCTATTTAAAAAAAGCGATAAAAGAAAAAAAAAGGCTAAAAAACACATCCCTATATAGCCTTAACAACTCGTTAAACAACCTTGCTTTGGCATATCGAAAAAAAGGGCAATACAACTTATCTCTTCAATATCACAATTCTATTCTGAATCAAAAAAACTTTAAAAAAAAGCATCCTGAGATTCATTCACTAATAATAAACAGCAAAGCCTACACTTTATTTTTATCAAAAAATTTTGATCAACTCCCTCAACTTTTTCATAAAGCTTTGAAAATAATGCATAACCATAATATTGAATATCGAAAAATCGCTGTTTATGAAAGATTAGCAGAATACCACCATTACTTCAAGCAAAAAGATTCTGCAAAATTCTACGCATACAAGGCCAAAGATTTGGCACAAAACTATTACAAGGATGATTTACTAAATACGCTACTAACCCTAACCAAAGTAGAAGACGATAGTACCGCTGTAAAACACTATGATGCTTATATTAAACTTAGTGATAGCCTATTGCAAGAAGAACGCAACAATAGAAATAAATATGCCAGAATTGAATTTGAAACCGACACCTATATCGCAGACAATAAACAACTCACTAAGCGTAATACTCTTATCTCTACTCTAGCGGCAATCTGTATTCTTACCCTAATTCTATTACTGGTAATTAGACATCAACGCGCTAAAAACAAAACCTTAAGACTTGAAAAAGCCCAGCAACAGGCCA
>CAZLTR010000147.1:0-9333 GCA_964562415.1 uncultured Hyunsoonleella sp.
GCCTCATCTGGTTAAATTTCAACTCATTTTCGGTTAAAAACAAAATGTCAAGATGTTCAGTATCAGGTAATGCGATACAGAAAGGGATATACCTTTAGATTAAATATTATCCTTTTCTATTCTATTATCATCAAAAGCAGAAGGGAGTAGTTTTGGTATAAATTTAATAACAAGCGGAAGCAACAATGCGCCTCCAGGAAGTAAAAAAATAGCCAAACTAGGTATAGATTTAAAAATATCTAAGAGTTGGTCTTGTACTTTTTTTTGTTCTTTTGGTGTAAGCTCTCTAACTGTAGATAGGGTTAAGAGTACCATGAGTTCTTTACTCCCAACTAATTCTTCATAAAGCCGTTTGCTGTTTCTAGAAATAAGTTTAGTAACCATGTTACTAGAATTCGTGTAAAAACTTTGAACTAGAGTTTTAGAGCTAAATAAGGCAATATGGTCTTTATTTAGACTGTAAAATTCGTTTACAGCAGATACAGAAGCGTTTAAAGTAGATAAATTTAGTTCTAAATCATGGGCTAGTTGTAATAAAAAACGTTGTTCGGCAAGCGCAATACGTTGGTCGTTCCATGTGGCCATACAGGCTAAATCTAAGATGTATTTTTTTTCTTGTATGGTCGTGATATTGGAAACAGCTGTCGTATAATTAACGTTAGTAGTATTGCCATAGCGTAAAGAAGATTCAAAAAGTTTAATTAAACTTTCGTCATATTCTGTTTTAATTCGCTTAGAGGTAACCACGTTTAGAGAAATAACCTCAATACTAGCTTCTAACTGTTTTAAATAATTTAAAGACACAGTTTTGTTTTCCAGATAGGCACTGTAAGCAAGAACATCGATATATAACAACCCGTTAATTAAAAAGTAATTAAAGTTTTTGGTGATGATGTTGTCATCAATTTGAGACCGGCTGTGTATAATATCTTCTAATTGCCCTTCAATACTACTATTTCTTAGTAGCTCTTTAAAAAATGAAAGTTTATAAGCACCTATGTTTTTGTAAAAGGCGATAACGCTATCAAAAAAGTCAATTTTAAGGCCTTTTTGTTCAAAAACAAAACGAAAAGAGAGGTAAAGGTTAACCTTGCACAATTCGTCTTCCGTGAGTTTTTCTTTTGCTAAAAAATTAAATACAACACTAAGGTTAGTGCCGTAAATAAAGCCACAGGTACGCAAAGCACTGTAAAAAGAAGCTTCGGTTGTATTTAAAAAGTGAAGCTCACGTTCTAAAACCGTGTTTAATTTTTGTATCCAACCAGACGCCGATGGGTTCATGCTATTGTTCTATACTACTTGAAGTAAAAATAAGATTTTAAATGATATAAGCACTATTTTGATATTAACATAATTTTAACAAAACCGCTAGGTTTCTTTTTTCGTAGGTAGGAATGAGAGCAAAAATTAAACATAAAAAAATCTCAAAAAACATGAAGAATTTAAAATCAATTTTAGGAGTAGGGGTACTTGCAATAGCTGGTTTCTTTACTATTGCGGCAGATCATATAGATGCGCCAGCAGTAAGCGGTGGATCTGGAGATATTACCGATTTTTATGCCTTTCAAGGCGAAAACGCAGAAAACCTGGTTTTTGTTGCCAATGTGCAGGGACTTATGAGTCCTGCGGAAACTGCAGGCGCTACATTTTCTGAAAATGTAATGGTAGAGTTTAACATCGACACCAACGATGATCATGTCGAAGATCTCGTCATCCAAGCTATTCCAAGAGATGGGCAAATGTACTTTTTTGGTCCTGTTGCTCCTGCGCAAACGGGTCTAGAAGGCAGCATACAAACCACGGCAGAGAATCAAGGTGTGGTTACAATTTCTAAATATAACGAAGCACCAATACTTGCTACAAACGCAGGAATGCGCTTTTTTGCAGGGCCTAGAGATGATCCTTTTTTTATGGATTTTGCTCAGTATACAGAGATTATAGCAGGTAATGCTACAGGGTTTAATACTCCAGGGACAGACACCTTTGCAGGAACAAACGTACTGTCTATAGTTGTAGAGGTGCCTAAACGTATAATAGGAAATTCGGGAACTATAAACACATGGGTTACCACAAACACAAAATAAAATACATTAAATAATTATACAATACGATATATTATGAAAACTATAAAAATGTTGATGTTAGCGGCACTACTTTCTGTTTTAACCTTTAGTTGTTCTAACGATGATACAGATAACATTGTAGATGAAGGTCCAGATTTTTCGGGAACCTATACACAAACAGATCAAATGGGGCGGCCTGCGGTAAATACTGTATTTGTGTCTTCGTCTCGTAAAGATGCTTTTAATAGCACGATTCCATCAGAACAAAATTCGGCCTTTCAAACGATGTTTCAAACCAATTTAATGGCGCTAAGCCCTGCTTTTGCTACCGCAGAAGATACAAATGCATTAGGCCTTAACGCTTCTGACTTTACAGGCTTACTTGCTACCGATGTTTTAAATGTATCCCTTGATACCAAAACCACGTTTTTTGATGGAACTAATGTGCTAACAGGTAGAGCACTTGCAGATGACGTGATTACAGTAGAACTTTTATTGATTTTTGGAGGTGAAGATTTTATGGAGAATCCCTCACTCTCAGATGATAATGTAGATGCTAATGATAAACCTTTTTTAACCTCATTTCCCTACTTGGCTAGTCCATGGTAGTTGTGTACTTATACCTAAAGTGTGCATGCCCCAAAGCACACTTATTTCGTTTTTACTAACAAAATATTCAAAATAAAATGACATATATAACGCGTATTATACTTTTAAGTTTTGCATTAGTATTGAGCTGTAAAACCAATACTGAAGAGCAGCAAATTACAACTGATAAAGATTACAATTCATTTTTGAATTCATCAAATAATGCTGCTATAGACGTAGCGCTTAAGGAGTATCAATTTTGGAAGGCCAAGTTGGAAACCCACCCTAATCAATATCCGTATTTGGCCAAAGCAGCAGTAGCGTTATCACGATTATTTCATTATACAGGAGATATCCTTTATTTGGACAAAGCAGTGCTGTTTTTAGAACAAGCAAATACGGCCACAGATTATAAAAATTCTGGGTACTTAAGGGCTTTATCTAAAAATTATATCACGCAGCATAGATTTAAAGAAGCTTTAAAACTATTAAAAATAGCCGAGGCTAATGGCGACCATTTAAAAGGAACGCAAAGCATGTTATTCGATGTGCATTTGGAGTTAGGGAATCGCGATAAGGCTAAAGCGTATTTGAGTAGAATAGAAAATTATAAAGATTTTGACTTTTTAATTCGATGGTCTAAGTGGAGCGATCATGAAGGCCATTTAGATGACGCAATTTTGTATTTGGAAAAGGCAGCAGAAATGGCTCATACCAATCAACAAAAGGAGTTGTTGCAATGGACGTATACCAACTTAGCAGATTATTATGGGCATGCAGGAAGGATTAGCGCAGCGTATACACATTATTTAAAAGCTTTAGCATTAAATTCTAATAATGCCTATGCCAAACGAGGCATTGCTTGGATTGTTTATGCGCATGAAAAGAATGCAGATGAAGCATTACGTATTTTAAATGCCATAAACACATCATACCAAACTCCCGATTACCACTTGTTAAAAGCAGAGATTGCCGCATTTAAAGGAGATAAACAACTTCAAACAAAGGCGATAGCAGCGTATAAAAAAGCGATACAAACGAAATGCTACGGCGATATGTATAATACGTATAGTATAAAATTATTGACTACCACAAATTCCAAACCGAATGTAGAAACAGCTTTACAACTCGCTGCGAAAGAGGTGCAAAACAGGCCAACAGCCGAGTCTTACAATTGGTTAGCTTGGACTCATTTTGTAAAAGGCGACTCGATTAAAGCACTAGCTATTATGGAAAAATATGTTATTGGACAAACGCAGGAGCCAGAAGTGCTTTATCATATGGCAAGTATTTACAAGGCTACAGGGCAATATAAAAAGGCAAAGGCCTTACAAAAGGAGTTGCTTTATAGTGCTTTCGAATTAGGACCCTTAATGGCAGAAACGATTCAAACACTATAATTTTATAACAAATAAAAACGCCTTAAAAGTATTGGTATTAAGGCGTTTTTGACTTTAAACTTCAAATAAATGATTTCAAAAAAAAGATATTATACGCTTTATAACTTTAGAAGTTATGGCGTTTTAGTTTACAGTTTAGACAATAATAACGATTTAAGATAGCTGTCTCCGCTTACTCTAATAACATAAGTACCAGCTTTAAGTTGTGAAACGTCTAGTTTAATCGTGTTTTGTGTTTTAGAGGCTTGTATCATGACGATCTTACCTTGTAGATCTATAACTTGTATTTGAAGGGGGGCAACAGGAAGCTTATTAAGTGTTAATAAGCCAGTATTAACCGGGTTGGGGTACATTTGCAGTGCTTCTTTTCTTAAAAGGATGTCGCTTGTGTCGAGTATAGGAGGCTCTTCCGAACCGCATGTTATTATATTCCATTCTGGACACGAAAGTACCATCGCTTTTAATGAAAAATCACTAACAGGATCTATAGTACCTGGTACACGGGTATTATTCCAAAAATGAATTTCAGAAGGTTTCCCGCCCTTAGCGCGCATGGAAGGAATCTCATCTCCTCTATTTCCTAAATTAAAGGTATTGTTAAATACTGCATTACGATTTCCTGTATTGTAATTGGTCTTTCTATCTTGAAAATCGATCACAGCATTGATTACTGTTGAGTTCTCTAAATTAAAGGTATTGTTATAAACAAAAGTGTAAGCCCCTTTTAGGTCTATAAAAGCATCGGCGCTATTTTCACCTGTGATGCCTTTAGCAGAAAATGTACAATGTCTAATAATTGTATTTAAGGTGCCTTCTTTTACATCTACACCTTCGGCTGCAACAAAAGGGCCAATAGTACAGCCTTCAATAGTATTATTATTGCAATCTGGGTCGTAGGTCGTATGGTGCTGAGATTTATCGGAGCCTACATAAAGGCCCTCTCCAAATCCAGGTTTTTTAATACCCGTATGCGATACATTACAATTTTTTACAAGATTGTTACTAGAACCGTCTCTTAAGTGTATGCCCTCTTCTCCAATATCGCGAACCGTAATGTTTTCAATAATACCATGATTGGCATTGTCGAAAACTAAACCTTTGGAACCATCTTCTAAAATAAGGTCTTTAATGTGCCAATAATCGCCTAGAATACGTATCACATAACCGTCATAGCTGCCTTCAGGAGCTTTTAGAATGGGAGGTTTAGAAGGATCTTTAGCACGCATTACAATAGGCTTGGAAGCTTCTCCATTTGCTGCCGAGAAAAAGCGGGAAGCTTTGCCGTTAGTATTGTCTTTTTCTATAGGAATATAAGTGCCAGGGGCTATGACGATTTCATCTCCTGGCGCTGCATTTCTCATCGCTTCTAAAATGCAGGATACCGAATTGCATTCTATGGTATTCACTATTAAATCTCTACTATTAGTAGGCTTTAGCATCTCCTTTTTTAATTTGATCTTAGAAGAGAAAGCATTAGCATTAAAAAATAGGCACATGCTACAGAGTAAGAGGTAGGCTTTAGGTATTTTACAAAACATAAGTTAATTTTTGAGTTTGTTTGTTTTTAGTAATTTAGTTTAAGTGAGTTGTGCAACACAGTTAGCGAAATACGTTGCAGTAACACACTTTAGGATATACGATGCCAAGCGAAATTTAGTTGTTGGATTGTGATAAAAACTTACATCGTAAAAAAACAGATGTGTTCGAGGACTGTTAGTATTTTAAAAGTGACCATCTAAAAGTAAATTAGCTGCATGTGTAATGCATTGGAAATGAGTAAAAAAAAGAAGCCTTACAATGCAATTAGCATGATAAGGCTTCGGTTAGATTAGTTGTTAAATTAATTAGTACTTAGAGAGTAAGACTGATTTTTTTAGTCCCTCACCTTGTATGTTTACAATGTATAAACCTGCTTTTAAAGTAGATACATTAAGTTGCGTTTTAGTGCTTTTCTGTAGCGTATTTTGTATGATAATTTTACCTTGTAAATCCATAATTTTTACTTGAGCCCCTTGTTTTGGAATATTAGTAATTGTTAGGAGTTGGTTAACAGGGTTAGGAAATACCTTAATCGCCTCAGCTATGTTTAATGCTGTTGTTTTAGAGCCGATTTGTTTTGCGCTATTACAGTTTGGTGCTGTATTACTATTATTGAAATAAATTGTAAATCCGTTTGTTTTAGATACCATTACAAAATTGTTCCCATCATTTGTGACCCAATACGAGCCATCTAGGTTTGTAATACCAGAGTTGCTTATAGTTAAATCTGGTTCGGCTGTATTGAAATTATAAGTTAAACCGTTTTTTAAATCCACATAGTAACTAGGGTTACCATTATCTGTATTTATGGCAAACCTACGTAGTCTATTAGCATTTAAATCCCAATTAATTCTAAAACGTCTTAAATTTGATAGGTCTGGACCTCCATTACCTAAAACATGAACATTAGAAAAAGAAACGTCGTTAAAAGAAGTAAGCGCGGCCGCAGTAGGAGTATTGTAAAGACATGTGCTAACGCTTGCATTACTTACTGTTAGTGTTGTACTGGCTTCACTAGAAGCATCGTCATTATCTGTGGCTATGGCACGAATAGTATAAGTGCCTGCAGCAGCATTGGTAATGGTATATTCGTAAGGTGAGTTATTGTCTTCACCTAGTTTCGTGTTGCCATTAAAAAACTCTACTTTGCTAACACTACCATCGGTATCAGATGCATTAACCGATATGGTAATATTGCTGCCAGTAAGGAAAGCTGTACCATTAGCAGGCGATGTGATGCTAACCGAAGGAGGCGTATTACCATTACCTTCGCAAGGCAGAATGTTCCAGCTTGGGCAAGATAAAATCATTTTCTCTAATGTAAAATTAGATATTGGGTCTGGCGTATTAGGGTTACGTGTGTTGTTCCAGAAGTGCATTTCGCTTGGGCTACCACCTTTAGAGCGCATTGAAGGGATGTCATTACCTCTATTGCCTAAATTAAAGGTGTTATTAAATATGGCATTTCTCGTGCCTGTTTTATACCCTGTTTTTCTGTCTTGAAAGTCGATAACAGAATTAATTACTGTAGAACCGTCTACATTAAACGTATTATCATATACAAAGGTGTAGACCCCTTTTAAATCTAAAAAGGCATCTGCACTGTTTTCTCCAGTAATACCTTGTGCCGAAAAAGTACAGTTTCTTATAATAGTATGGGTTGTGCCCTCTTTAACATCTACACCTTCTGCAGCGACGTTAGGCCCTATAATACAGTTCTCCAAAGTATTATGATCGCAATCTGGATCGTATGGGTCGCCATGCTGTGATTTATCAGATCCAACATAAAGTCCTTCTCCAAATCCAGGTTTTCTCACTCCAGTATTAGATACATTACAGCCTCTTACAACATTATAGCTAGAACCATCTCTTAAATGGATGCCTTCTTCTCCAATATCGCGAACGGTGATGTTTTCAATAAGACCGTGGCTGGCGTTATCAAATACTAAACCTTTAGAGCCGTCTTCCATAATAAGATTTTTAACCTGCCAGTAATCGCCAAGGATGCGCATAACATAACCGTCGTAGCTGCCCTCTGGCGCTTTAAGAATAGGAGGGTTTGAGGCATTTTGTGCACGAATGATGATAGGTTGTGAAGCTGTACCATCTTTGGCAGAAAAGAAGCGAGAAGCCCTACCATTGGTATTATCTTTTTCTTGAGCAACGTAAGTCCCAGGTGCTATGATAATTTCGTCGCCAGGTTCTGCATTTCTCATGGCGTTAAGAATACATTCTGCAGTATTACAGTTGATAGTACCATGTGCATCGTTGTTATTGTTGTTGTTGTTACCTTCGTTAGACCAGTTTTCTATAATGTCTTTTATAAACACACCTGTATCTGTAAGTTGGTTGTTTTGTAAGCCAGAAACGCCCTGGCGGTCGTCAACAATAGAAGAGCCTTCTCCTTTATCGCTCACAGACCAGTTGGCGTGGCTTATGTCATTATCTTTGAGAAATGTCATCCAACGTTCTGTTTCTGCAGCAGCAACATTTCCTCTACCATCTGCATTAATAGCGCCCCATTCAGACACAAAAAGTGCAACACCATTGTTTAAGGCAGTTTGTGCCTTGTCTCTTAAAAATTGGGTATGCGTACCAGAATAGAAATGCAATGTATACGCTACATTGTTGTCGTTAATAGGATCTTGAGAAGCAACATCTACATCTTGCGACCATGTGGAAGAGCCTACAAGAATTAAGTTATCTGGGTCTTTAGCACGTATAGCAGCTATAACCGCTGTAGAATAGGCTTTAATCTCTTGCCAAGATTGGCGTATGGGTTCGTTATAGATTTCATAGATAACATGATCGTTGTTACCATAGAGGTCTGCCATATTTTCGAAAAATGCAATGGCTTCGTCTTGGTACCTTTCGGCTTCATGTGTATGCCAATCGATGATAACGTACATGCCAGCAGCAATAGCGGCGTCTACAACGCGTCGTGTTTTAGCGGTTTGGTTTGCTGGGCTATCAATATAGCCACGTCCGCTGTCCCAATCTTCCTTAACTCCAACCGCAATTCTTATTATAGAACTGTTCCAATTATTGGCAAGGTGATTTACTGTTTCGACATTGTAAAAATCGGAAGTGTCGTCGGCATTACTCCAAAAGAGACTATTTCCAGCAAGACTAATAGGCGTGTTGGTTTGATCTACAATTTTGTTGCCATTTACTTGTAATCGGCCATGTTTTTCTACTATAGATTGCGCATAAATACTATGGTATAGTAAGGCAAAAATGAGAAATACATAAATTTTGGTTTCTTTAGATGTCATAATTTAATGATTTTTTAGTTTTATGGTTTTATAATTGCAAATTTAATAAAACCATGTGTTTTTTCTCTCTGCAGAGTTTTGTCAAAACGTTTAAAATCAGTGAATTATGATAAAAAGGACTATTTTACTCTAATTTAGAACAATTGTTATACTATAACGGGATGGAAGTATCGATAAAAGGTATATAACTTTAAATTAAAGTGCGATTTAAGTTTTGAAAAATACATAAACATCGGTTATATATAGTTAACGAAAACTGTAACGTTGTGTGTAAGCGCATCATTTGAATGTGCTTTTAAGTTTGTTTATGTTGGATTTTTATCGAATTTGAAGTTGGATACAAGCTTTTATAGTAGCACTTTATGAGCGGAAGTACTTTTGGTGTTGAAATATGTTATAGAACTCATCTTGAGGTTTTCTATTTCCTAAAAAATGGCTAAAATTCACCCCTATTTCGTTACTTTTTTT